>JADJPW010000007.1:300000-425434 GCA_016713035.1 Verrucomicrobiaceae bacterium | reverse complement strand
CTCTGCACGAAGGTCTCCAGCTTCCCGGCATAGCCACCATCGGCAAGATCATCAGCAGGCTCAGGAAGCCATGGCAAAACATGCACAACAGCAGCTTTGCGCCGTCACGATCTTGCACGTCGGCGGGCGTGACCCACCACGCCCAGCAGCAGGCCGTTGGTGTCGGTGAGCGCGTGGCGCTTGCGTCCCTTGATCTTCTTGCCCGCGTCGTAACCGCGCATCACAGCCGGTAGCTGCCCTGCCTTTGACGCTTTGGCTGTCGATGACAGCGGCGCTGGGCATGGCGTTTTTTTAGCATCAGGCGTGTCTGGGTGCGCAGGGCGTCGTTGAGCTTGGGCCACAAGCCCTGCTCGGTCCATTTACTCAAGGCGTCGTGAGCGGTGCTGCGGGGCGCGAGGTTCTTGGGGGATCATCGACCACTGAGAGCCCGTTTGAGCACATAGCGGATGGTGTCCAGACAGATTCGGGCGGAGTCGGGAGCTCGCAGCCTGCCTCGACAACGCTTTCGCGCCAGCCGGGTAGATGATAGACCGGTTCTCAAAAAGAATGTCATAAACGCGTCTTTGGGCGGCACTGGGACTGAAGGATGGATGGCTGGTCGAACAAAGAGCGTAGGGACTCGATGATACGGTCCTGAAGTTGCTCGGAAGTCTTGGCGATCCAGCCGTTGAACCAGTCGGCCTTCATGCGCAGCCACAAGCGTTCGATGGCGTTGAGATCGGGCGAGCGTGGTGGCAGATACTCGGGCTCAAAGTGGTGCCAGTTAAGACTCTTGGTCTTGTGCCATGAGGCGTTGTCGAGCACCAGGATGGCGCGGCGTCCTGCCACGTGCGGATTCTCTTCGGCCAGAGTGTCGAGGAACACCTGAAAAGTGACGCTGTCGCACAGGTTGAAGAGCAGTGCGCCGAGCCTTCCATCTTTGGGCCGCACTGCGCCAAACACATTGTAGCGGATGTGCTCACCGAGATAGGGTGAGTGGCGCACCTTGCCGATCTTGGTCCAGGTACGGCGCGGGCGCGGATCGCCTTCAAAGCCGCTTTCGTCGCTGAACCACAGGTCGACGCTCGGATCGGCCACCCAGCGCTGGAGCTTTTCGCAGAAGGCTTGGCGCTTGTCCTCATCCTGATTGAGCGGCCAAGGGCGCGGAACCTTGATGCGGTAGTCGTGCTCGTGGAGATAGCGCACGGTGGTGCTGTAGCCGAGCTGGGTTTGCAGGTTCTGCTTGATCCAGCCGTGCAATTTCACAGCGGTCCAGTGGCTTTGTCCGGCCAGTGAGGGGTCTTCGATGAGAGGTAGGATTTTATCGCTCACCTGTTCCTTGGGCAGGATGCGGCGACGCCCGCTGCTGCGTCCAGGAATGAGACCATCAAGGCCGGCGAGATTGAAGACTTGGATGAAGCGCAAAACCTGCCGCAGGCTGAAGCCTGAGAGGTCAGCGACTTGCTCGCGGCTCTTGCCTTCATAAAGCCAGCGCAGCGCTTGAAGCCGACGAAAGCCCTTCTTCGTGGGCGTGCAATCCATCGCCACGCAGACCTCTTCCAAGGTCGCGTTTTCGAGATTGAGTGTGATGCACGGGCGGGCCACCGCCGCCTATTACTAATCCGGTAAATAGATAGCACGCATTATGAGGATGTGGTAATGGTGCGTCCGCATGAAAGAAGACGGACGCAAACTAAGCAAGGAACAACAGGTGGAAGCACGTCGCCGGGCGATGCTGCTGGCCAAAAAAGGCTGGAGTGAACATGACATTGCCGAGGCGGTGGGGGTGCATCCCCGCACTGTCCAGCAGTGGAAGCGGCACCAGCGCCAACACGGCACCGCAGCCCTGCTGTGCGACGAGCGCGGCAGGAAAACATGGGGATAAACGGCTCATGAGCGCCGAGCAGGAGAAGGAAGTGCGCAGGCTCATCACCGACAGGTTGCCCGGAGCAGTTGAAGCTGCCCTTGCACTATGGACCCGCAAAGCTGTCGCCCAACTGCTGGACAAGCGCTTCGGGTTCAAGCTGCCCGTGCGCACCATGGGGCTGTATTTGAAGCGCTGGGGGTTCACACCCCAGAAGCCATTGAAGAAGGCCTACGAGCAGCGACCAAGGAAGTCCAGGCGTGGCTGGAGCAGAAGTATCCGCAGATCGCAGGCTCAGGCCAAGGCGGAAGGGCCGAGATCTATTGGGGTGACCAGACCGGGGTCAACAACCAGCCCAATGCCGTGAGAGGCTACGCACCACGCGGAGAGACGCCCGAGATCAAGCAGATGTCCGGGCGCTTTGGTAGCTCGATGATGAGCGCGGTGAGCAACCGGGGGAGTTCGCGGTGGATGGTTTACAAAGGGGCACTGGACGCGCGGCTTCTCATCCGCTTTTTGGAGCGGATGGTTCGCTCGATGCAGGGGCGCAAAGTGTATCTCATCCTCGACAACCTGCGGGTGCATCACAGCAAGCCGGTGAAGGAGTGGCTGGAGCAGCATCAGAGCAGATCGCGGTGCATCACCTGCCCAGCTACAGTCCAGAGCTCAATCCCGACGAGAGGCTCAACCGTGCGCTGAAAAGCAAACTGGGAGTGCTACCCGCCGCCCGGAGGAGCGGGAGCCGCAAAAGCAGATCATCGGCCAGATGCGCTCATGCCAGAGGCTGCCAGAACAAGTCCGTGCCTTCTTTAAATCTGCCTCAACCCAATATGCAGCTTGATGTGCTATCTTAGTGCCGGATTAATAATTACCGAAATTCTAAAAAGTACAGCCTCAATATGACATTCTTTTTGAGAACCGGTCTAGCTGCAATGCCGCTAAGCAAAAAAGCGAAGAGGAGCGAAAAGAGTGCTGTACAACTGAGTAGCTGAGTCAACTAGCGGTAGATGGTAAGCCATCCAGCCCACCGCGATACGAACATCATCTCTGCACGCATCCGCAAAAAAACTCGGCGTCGAGCAGTTGCCCGAGGAACTGCGGGCAGAGCCAACGCACCAAGGGCCGCGACGCAAACTTCTCGGTTGGCAACTCATCGCCGGCATGGTCGCCCAAAGTCTGCACGCTTGCGGCAGCCTACAGCAGATCATCGGTCGTTATTTTGCTGTGCGCATCGGGCTCCGCGGCGCTAAGCCAGCGTCGTTTGAAGATATCCACCCAAGCTTTCGATGCCTGCATGCGCCACTCCCTGGTGCCGCTAGCCTGTGAGCAGCGGCATCCAGCGTGTTTTTCGCCGGGCTGCGCTTGGTCGGCATCGACGGTGGGCAGTGGAACCTGCTTAACACCGTGCAGATCAACGCCCAAGTGCCCAAAAGCCGCAGTCGTCGTGCGCAGGCAGCCTTTGCCAAGCTCTCCATGAGCACGCTGGTCGAGCTCGGCACCCATGCACCGCTGGCCGTATCGATGTCACTGCGCGCTCAATGAGAAATCGCTGGCCGATCCGTTGCTCGCCGCGCTACCAGGCTCGCAGCCTGCTCATCGCCGACCGCTGGCGGGCAGGCTCCGATGCTCAAAGAACTGCAAAAACATTCGCAGCGCACGCAGAGTCACTTTTTGGTCCGAGTGCGGCAAAGCTCTCCGTGCGAGTGCAAAGCGTGCATGCCGATGGCAGTGCGGAGGTGGTGGTGAGTCTGCGCGAGCGTGAGAGCCCATGCGCAGACTCGTCAACAACAGCTCCGTCCAAAGCTGACGAGAAGCAGACACCCGAGGCGAACAAAGCGCGGGGCCGCCCGCGCAAACATCCGCCGATGCGCCAGAGCGAGTTGCCAGTGCGCGAGATCGTGGGGCGAGTGCGCAACGCCGCTGGAGAGTGGGTGAAGGTGCGGCTGTGGACGAGCCTGAGCGTGCAGCAGGGCAGTGCGCGTGAGTTGTTGACGTTGTATGCGAAGCGCTGGGAACAGGAAGTCTTTTACAAAGAACTCAAGCTCGTGCTTCACGGAGGGCATTTGCTCAGCGCACAACGCACTGAGACAGCACAGCAAGAACTCGCCGCGCTCCTCATCGCCAGCTCACTGGTGGCTGAGGAGCGACTAGCCTGCGCACAGAGCAGTGAGGATGAAGAAGTCCGGCAGGGCAGGAGCGCTGCGCATCAGCATGAGCCACTGTTTGGAGCACACCGTAGCGCTGCTACTGGTGCTGGAGGCAGCGCAGGGCCTCATGGACGAGGCGGCACAAGGAGTGCTGGTGCGCCGAGTGCGAGAGCAAATCGCCCAAGCCGCGTTGCCAGCGCGACGAAGACGTAGTTGCCAGCGCAAGGTGCGACAGCCCGTGAGCAAATGGCCACGCCTGCTCTCGACCTCTTCTCTCCAAGCCAGCGACGATCTCATCATCGACCCTTTTGCTTAGCGGCATTGATTTTAAACCGCTAATTCGACGCTGACGTGACTCTAATTCCAAACTCATTTATCAGCGTCCTATCAGCGCTACAAGGTCAGCTGTGATACAGATGCAAGCGCACTATAAACCGGCTGCCAATCTCTGGCGATCCTTCGCTGGTCATCAGGATCGTCCGCGAATCGCTCTGTGTGGGTGCAGACGTAGTCGGCGAGGGAACGAATAGCGGGGTGAATCGGGAAAAGGGCCGAAGCCGTGGGCCATCCAAACTGCGCGGCGACAAGGGAACCGACAATCGCAGCCAAAGAGCCATCGTCATGCTCTGAAGTCACAAACTCTCGAAGAAAGGTATCCAGCACAGGGAAATAGAACACAAAAGCGCGGCCTCCCATGAACATGAAATCCTCCTGATAATGAATCGGGTTCTCGCGGAACTTCGTCAGCGCTTCGGGCACGGTGAGTCCACCGAAGTTTCGCCATGCATTCTGTGCATCAAGACAACCACCCAATGGGTCAAAATCGTGCTCCGCAGGGAGTCCTGTCAGATTGCCGGGGCTCTTGCTTTTCACGGGGATGGTCATGTTATCTATCCCTTTGTGATGGTTGTATGGTTGAGGTCCACTCGGACGCTGTTCTTTCGTCGTTGCAGAAGCGTGATAATGCCATTTTTGCAGGTGCAGTCATCTCGCCAGATCCTCCAAAAGTCCCCAATAGGAGCAACCTGCTCAGAAGAGGGTCTGTGGATGTCTCCAACTTCTTTAAAGCTGGCCTTCTTGGCGATACCGTCCTTGCTCCAAATCTCGACAGCATTGTTCTGAAGTTCGTCGGTCTTCACAAACTCCCAAGCAATCCAGACGACTCGCGAACCATCGTCAGACACGAAATACTCATCGTGCCAAATTGGACGCGTAAATGACCACAAAACCCGCTTCGGGTTCTTGGCAGCAAATACCTCGTGCTTTCCGTTCTTTGCATGTACTCGAAGCACAAAGTGTTCGTTTTCAGACTTCACAAGGCGATCTTTGGGCGGCGCAAAAGATGTGGCGAAGACATCGCCCAGAAAAGCTGTGATAATGGCTATGGTTACTGCGACGGTCTTCATTTCGTTGAGTGCTACTAGGAGATTGAGCGAACGCCCAATACGTGTCAATGACTCAACATGTGTAGCTGATTCAATTCACCGCAGAGATGAGCAGACTTTAATGATGGTGGAGGCGGGATGACAAAGCCGAAGCCATCAGAGCGGGAAAATCTTTTGGTCTGTGGAATTGACGTTCCTTGGTGGATTTCACAGAATCGCGGCCATGAATGTCCTGAGTATCCTTTGCCAGCGCTGCGGTGCACCGCTGCACGTCGCTGATGAAAGCGTGCGCTTCATCACCTGTGCGCACTGCGCTACACCGCTGGAGATCGTGCGCCAAGCGACGCAGTCGCATTCACGCATTCTGGAGCAGATTCAGGAGTCCAGTTCGGAGAGTGCGAAGACGCTCCGACTTATCGCCCTGCAAAATGAGTTAGAGCAATTGGACCGAGACTGGCATGGGGTCGAGCACTTGGTCAGCGGAGCCCTGGTTGATTGGAAAGCTAGCCCTGGCACTGCTTTCATGAACCTGCTGATCGGATTTTTCATTTTGCCCGCTCTATGTGTTGTTGTGGCAACAAGCGGCCTGACACGCCTTGTCTTTCTTGGACTAGCGGCAGCGGGAATGGGCTACTTTTTTGTGCAGGCCTACCACAAGTCCGCTCGGGAAATAAAGGAGATCGCACGTTTCGAGAACGCGCATCATCAACGGAGACAGTCCTTGCTCAACGCCATCCAAAAAGCCAAGCAGGAGGTTTTATGAGAAGGTAATCTGCTGATTCGATAGTGTGTTTCCAACCTGGAGGCGGCGGGTGGCGAGGTTTTTGGTTTCCTTCGTGGCTTTTTGCGGCATCACAGGGGGTTCATGCCCACTTACACCACACGCATCGCAGCTACGGACGAGCCACCTTTACTTCACCAGGCGGTGGATGATGCAGTGGCGCTGCTCCGCGCGGGAGAGGTGGTGGCGCTGCCCACGGAGACGGTCTATGGACTCGCGGCGGATGCGCTGAACGCGGCGGCGGTGGCGAAAATCTTCGAGGCGAAGGAGCGGCCCAGTTTTGATCCCCTCATCGTGCATCTGCCGCACAAAAACATGCTCGATACCGTGGCCGAGGTGCCGGCGGACATCGAACCCGTGGTGAAGCGCCTGGTGGAGAAATTCTGGCCTGGCCCCCTGACGCTGCTGCTGCCGAAAAAGGCCTGCGTGCCAGATCTCGTCACCGCTGGGCTGCCGACGGTGGCGGTGCGTGTGAGTAGCAATCCGGTCTTTCGCCGGGTGGTGGCCACGCTGGAGCGTCCACTGGCTGCTCCGAGCGCGAACCGCTTCGGCTCCATCAGCCCGACGAGCGCGGGTGCGGTGATGAGCGAGCTGGAGGGCCGTATCCCACTCATTCTCGATGGCGGAGCCAGTCTGCACGGCCTGGAGTCCACCATCGTGCGCATCGAGGCCGCCCAGCCGAAGCCGCTGATCACCATCGTGCGGCCCGGGCCGCTGACTCCGGAGGAGCTGAAGCCCTATGGCCGTGTGCAGCTAGCTCCGCGCACGATTTTGGATGACAGTGCCTCGGATGCACCGGGCCAGCTCGCGAAGCATTATGCCCCGCGCACTCCGCTGCGCCTGCTGACTCGTCCATCTGATTTCCACGCCGAGGAAGGGAAACGCTATGCGCTACTGAGTCTGAGCGGTGAGGAGCGCGATGGCTACGCAGGTCTGCATGATTGGGTGGAGGTGATGATGCTGAGTCCTGGCAGCGGGAAGCTGCCAGAGGCGGCGGTGCGCTTCTTTCACTGCCTGCGCCGGCTCGATGAACTGGGCGTGGACGAGATCATCGCCGAGCCGATGCATGAGCACGGCATGGGTATCGCCATGATGGACCGTCTGCGCCGCGCTTCTGTGAATAAGCCCGCGCCTCTGCGTGGACCTGCTGCGCATCACCCCCAGCACACTCAGCAGCAGCAGCAAAACCGCCGCGGATGACGCCTCTGATCCTGTATAGAGCCGCTCCGACCGTGCGTACGCAAGAATGGAGCACGCTCCAGCCTTGCGGAGAGTGCCAGTGCTCGCGAGTATCTGCCCCCACTTTTTCATGAACCTGTCCACCCTGCTCCTGCTCGCCGCCACGCTGGTCTTTGCCAGTGCGGTGGTGCAGGCCCTGCTGGCGCTGAAATCGGGCGTGTGGAAGCAGGCGCGGGCACGCATCGCGCTGATGGCGGCGGGTTTCGTGCTTCAGACCGGTTTTATCTACCTGCGTGGCCAGGAGGTGCGCCAGTGTCCGATGAAGAGCTTGGCGGATATTTTGGTGTTCATCGCGTGGAGCATCGTGCTGCTCTATTTCCTCGTGGGCTCAGGATTCCGGCTCTCGCTGCTCGGGGTCTTCACGGCACCGCTGGTGACGGTGATGCAGATTCTGGCCCTGGTGGCAGGTTTTGAGCCCTATGCTCCGAAAGGGAAAATCAATGCGCTCGTCGAGCTGCATGCCGCCGTGGCGCTGATCGCCTACGCGGCCTTTGCGCTGGCCTGCATCACGGGGGTGATGTACCTCGTGCAGGAGCGGATGCTGAAGCAGCACCGCATCGGTGGATTGTTCTATCAATTGCCGCCCATCCAGGGACTGGCGTTGGCCATTCAGCGGCTCGTCACGCTGGGGCTGGCGCTGCTGAGTGTGGCGCTGGGCATCTCCTTCGCGCTCGATACGCCCGTGTCGAATCCGAAGCTCATTTTCTCGTGGGTCGTCTGGGGGCTGTATGCCGCGATCGCGTTTCTCATGTGGCGACATGTCTCCTCACCGCGCCGGATGGCGTGGCTGGCGGTGGCAGGTTTTGTGCTGCCCTTCATCTCGCTCTGGATCGTGACGCATGCCTGAGCTGCCAGACATCCAGACCCCCGGCACCCTCGTCTGCGTGGGGCTGAACTACAAAACCACGCCCGTCGAGGTGCGTGAGCGCCTAGCCTTCCCAGAGGCCGTCGTACCAGTCGCAGTGCAGCACATCCGTGATCTACCCGGTTTCGGTGAATGCGTGGTGCTGAGCACCTGCAACCGCGTAGAGCTCTACGCCGCGCATGAGCTGGAAAATGGCCCACAGAGCCACGCCGCGCTGCGTGACTTCCTGGTTTCGCATTTCCAGCTCCAGCCCGAGCACGCGGATGCGATGGTGCTTTACCATCTCGATGCCGCAGAGGCTGCGCGGCACCTCTTCCGCGTCGTCAGCGGCCTTGATTCGATGGTTTTGGGCGAGACGGAGATCTTCGGCCAGGTCAAAGCCGCCTACCAGACCGCGCTGCAAACCGGCACCACTGGCAAAGCGCTCAACAAGCTCTTTCAGCAAGCCTTCAGCGTCGGCAAAAAAGTGCGCAACGACACCAGCATCCAGCGTGGCAGCACCAGCGTCGGCAGTGTCGCCGTGGACCTCGCCGAGAAGGTTCATGACCTCAAAGAATGCCGCGTCATGCTCGTCGGAGCCGGGGAGATGAGCCGCACCTGCGCCCAGAGCCTCCTCAGTCGCGGAGCGAAGAGCATCATCGTCTCCAACCGCAGCTATGACAAGGCCGTGGAGCTCGCAGAGGAGATGAAGGGCCGCGCGATGAAGTTCGACGAATGGGAGCACGCCCTGCATGAAGTCGATGTCATCATCAGCAGCACCAGTGCCCCGCATTTCGTCATCAAGCCGGAGCAGATCGACCAAGTCATGCGCAAGCGCCGCTGGCAGCCGCTGCTCATCATCGACATCGCCGTGCCGCGTGATGTCGATCCCGCCGTCAATGACATCGAAGGGGTCTATCTCTACGACATTGATGCGCTCCAAGCCATCGCCGACGACGGCCGCCGTGAGCGCGAGCGCCAGCTCGTGGCCTGTGAGCGCATCATCGAGGAGCAGCTCACGAAGTACGGGTATTTGAATTCCTGATTTTAGATTCCTGAATCCTGAGTCATGCTCCGCCGATGCAAAACGAATCAGGAATTCCACCACAGACTCTCTTTTCGGATATTGGGCACCGTTTAGGAGGCCCCAGTGGCATCCAGGAGCTCATGGACGACCTCGGCGAGGCATTGTCTCTCCATCCAGACATGCGCATGCTCGGCGGCGGGCAACCCGCCGCCATCCCGCAGGCTCAGGCGCTGTGGCGTCAGCGCATCGCCGAGATGCTGGCCGATGGCAGCATCGACCGGGCACTGCTCAACTACGACCCGCCTGGCGGCAATCCGCTCTTTCGCGAGGCCATGGCGGGCTTTTTGCGCCGCGAGTGCGGATGGGATGTCACACGCGAAAACATCGCCGTTTTGCCCAGCAGCCAGAGTGCGTGCTTCTTGCTCTACAACCTCCTCGCAGGCGACACCGCCGACAAAAAGCGCCGCGTGCTCTTCCCGCTGCTGCCCGAGTACATCGGCTACGCCAACCAAGCACTCTGCGAAGGCCAGTTCACCGCCTGTTTGCCCAAAATCACCGAGACCGGCCCACACGAGATCAAATACCACGTCGATTTCGACCGCCTGCGCCTCGATCCCAGCATCGCCGCCATGGCCGTGAGCTGCCCCACGAACCCCACCGGCAATGTTTTGACCGAAAACGAGTTCCAGAGCCTCCACGCCCTCTGCGCGGCTCAAAACATCCCGCTCATCATCGACAACGCCTACGGCCATCCCTTCCCCGGCGTCATCCACAACGGCTTCCAGCCGAAATGGCAGCCCGGCATGATCTTCAGCATCAGCATGAGCAAAGTCGGCCTCCCCGGCGTGCGGAATGCCATCGTCGTCGCCGACGCACCCATCGTGAAGGCCTTGTCGAACATGAACGCCATCACCGCGCTCTCGAACGGCAACCTCGGCCAAGCCATCCTCACCCCGCTGCTCGCCGACGACACGCTTATCAAGCTCGGTCGCGACACCATCCGCCCGTTTTATCGCGAACGCAGCGATCACGCCAAATCCATCCTCACCGCCGCCCTCGGCGAAAAAGTCCCATGGGCACTGCATGCGCAGGAAGGCGCCTTCTTCCTCTGGCTCTGGCTCAAAGGCCTGCCCATCCCCGCCGCCGAACTTTATCGCCGCCTCAAAGTGCGGAAGGTCCTCGTCATCCCCGGCCACTACTTCGCCTTCGGCCTCGACCAGCCCTGGCAACACCCCAACGAATGCCTCCGCCTCACCTACTCCCAGCCCCCGCACATCGTGCAGGAGGGTCTGGAGATCATCGCGGAGGAGGTCATCAAGTTGTTCTGAGCTATGAAGGGCTTCATCAAAGAATGCGAATGCACCATTCTTGGGCTCATGATGACCATTCTGCCGCTAGGACTAATTGGTGCCACCAAGGTCTTCATTTGCGGAGGAACTAGCGATGGAATCCTGTTCGATTTACTCTTTTACGGACTCCCGCTTTGGATTGTGGCTCCATTTGTGATCGCTTCTCAATGTGGTCTAAAACCAAGAGTGCGCAAGGTGT
Source organism: Verrucomicrobiaceae bacterium (assembly GCA_016713035.1). Taxonomy (NCBI): domain Bacteria; kingdom Pseudomonadati; phylum Verrucomicrobiota; class Verrucomicrobiia; order Verrucomicrobiales; family Verrucomicrobiaceae; species Verrucomicrobiaceae bacterium. Next base: position 414,620 of record JADJPW010000007.1, on the reverse strand, counting down.
GCCGTATCATCGTCTGCTCTTACCTAGTACTGGCACTCGCCAGCATTTTGGTCAGATCGGTGACAAATTGAGTGAATTGAAACAACCGTATAGCACGGCAGCGTCGTGGAGTGCGGTGGCAGAGATGCGAGTGCGAAACCTCGCATCGGCGACACCGCTGTCGAGAGCTGGAAGAGTGCTTTTTGGCCTCTACCTACCGTCCGGCACACGACAGCGGTGTCGCGCCAAGGCTTGCCACACGCACTCCACGACGCTGCCGCGACTTCCATCAGCTCCCCGGCGTCTCTTTGGTCTTTTGGTATTCGATCCACTCCATCATCGCCTTCATGCGCTTTTTGGAAGCCTCCTCCATCGCGGAGCAAATCTGGGTCAATGGCAGAAGCGCGTAAAAGATGCGATGCCAAAGGTCATTGGACAACGTGCTCGCCCAAGCGGCAAGAACCACCATCGCCATCCCGATCCAAAACCCAGGCTCGTAGAGCGCTGGATGCTCCATCCGCTTTTTCAGCACCTCTTCAAACTCACGCTCACGCTTCCGACCATCCAGTAAGGTCACGCCTTTTCGAAACCAAGCTTCGCCGCTGGCATCATCTTCCTGGAGTGTTTCGCCGGGTATTTTCATGACAGATCGAAGTTACAAGGACGCCATCATGCGTCAATCTTCACGCACTATTGACGAAGCACAAAGCGAAGCCGTAAAAGCCCCCATGCGCCTCCACATCCTCAGCGATCTGCATCAAGAATTCGGCGAGGTGCCGGTTCCGAGGGTGGACTGTGACTGCGTGGTGCTCGCGGGCGATGTCTCGACGAAGACGAACGGCCTGAAGTGGATTCTGCGCACCTTCACCGACGTGCCTGTCATCTACCTTTGCGGCAACCACGAGTTCTACGGCGAAAACTACCCCTCACTGATCGACAAGCTCCGCGAAATGGCCCGAGGCACCAATGTCCACGTGCTCGAAAACGAATCCGTCACCATCGCCGGAGTGCGCATCTTTGGCTGCACGCTCTGGACTGACATGGCACTCATGGGTGATTGGCAGCTCGGCTGCCTCGCCGCCGGAGCTGTCATGAACGACTACAAACGCGTCCGCAACTCCGCCAAAGGCTACAAACGCCTCTCGCCGAAAGACACGCGGCAGGCTCACCTCGCCTCTGTGCAGGCTATGACGGCCTTCTTTGAAGCTGGAGACTCTCGCAGCAGCGTCATCGTCACGCATCATGCCCCGTCCATGCTCTCCTTGCCGGATCGTCGCCGGACGGAAGAGATCAGTTGCGCCTACGCCTCCCACCTGGAGCCGCTCATCATGCAGTACCAGCCGCAGCTCTGGATTCACGGCCACATCCATCACTCCAACGACTATCGCATCGGCGAAACACGCGTACTGGCGAATCCCCGCGCTTATCCCGAGCGGCCAAACCCCGGCTTTATGCCTGGTTTGGTCACCGAAGTGAGCCTGTAACAGTTTGTGATTCTTCCTTGTAAATCCACAATTGCTTTGATGATTTTCAAGGATAGTATCCGACCATGATCGACCGCCAGGAAGCCATGAGCCGACTCGAAACGGCTCTGGATGAAAACCCTGTCGCAGCCTTGCTGGGGCCGCGACAGTGCGGGAAGACCACGCTCGCAAGGATGCTCGCCGACCGTGAAGGCGGGCACTGGTTCGACATGGAGAGCGCCGAGGACCGCGCCGCGCTGGCCCAGCCGGGCTGGCGCTCAAAAACTCACCGGACTGGTCGTGATCGACGAAATTCAGCGCATGCCGGAGCTTTTCAGCACGCTCCGCCCGCTGGCGGATCGGAGCAGCAGGCCCGCTCAGTTTTTGATCCTCGGCTCCGCCTCGCCGGACATCGTCAAAGGCGTCTCCGAGACACTCGCGGGCCGTGTGGGCTTCGTCGATCTCACCGGCTTTCACACTGGCGAGGTCAAGGCGGACGAACTCGACGACCTGTGGCTGCGCGGCGGCTTCCCCCGCTCGTTTTTAGCCAAGGGCGACGCGGCTAGCTGGCGTTGGCGCACGGACTTCATCCGCACCTTCCTCGAACGCGATCTTCCCCAACTCGGCATCCGCACACCCGCGCCGACGCTGCGGCGCTTTTGGACGATGGTGGGGCATTTCCACGGCCAGCAGTGGAATGCCGCCGAACTCGCACGCTCCCTCGGCTCCTCCGAAGGCACCGCCCGGAACTACCTCGACATCTTGTGCGGCACCTACGTCGTGCGGCGGCTCCAGCCCTGGCACACGAACCTCGGCAAACGCGAACTCAGCGCTCCGAAAGTCTATGTGCGAGACAGCGGCCTGCTACACAGCCTTCTCGGCATCCAGGCCACGAAGGACCTGCACTCGCACCCGAAACTCGGCGCTTCATGGGAAGGCTATGCGCTGGAGCAGGTGCTGGCTCTTTGTGGCAGCGCGGACACCTACTACTGGGGCACCCATGCAGGTGCCGAGCTCGATCTGCTGCTCTTCCGCGGTGGCAAGGCCTACGGCGTCGAGTTCAAGGTCAACGATGGCCCCAAGATGACCAAATCCCTCCACATCGCCCTCGACGACCTCAAGCTCGAGCACGCGTGGATCATCCACCCCGGTGAAAAAAGCTACCCCGTGCATGACAAGGTCGATGCACTGCCGCTGAAAGAGCTGGATGTCTTGCGCAGGGCCGTCGGCGTAGCGTGATCAGGCATCTCCATCGCTTTCCTCAATGACCGCCGCGTGAATATCAATTTCAAGACACGCGGCTTTGCGGCAGACTTCACAGCGTCATGGAAATCATCATACTCCTGCTCATCGCCATTGTCTTCATCTTACCCATCGCAGCCATGGTCACGGCTTCTGGTGCTAAACGTGAGGCGGCGGCACTCCGCCACGAGCTGTCGCGGATGCAAAACATCCACGCCACACAGATCGAGCGCATCAATAAGCTCTCCACGCATGTCAGCGACGTCATCGGTGACAAACCGGCTCCCGCACCCAAACCGCAGCCAGAGCCGAAAAAACCGGTTTTTGTGCCTCCACCAGCCTATCTCGAGCCAGCGCCGCAAATCGAGGTGCAGCCTGAAATGCCCAAAGTGGAGCCGAAACGCGAAATCCCGCCTGTGGAGCCCATTTTGCCGAAATCGCCGCCGCCACTGCCCAAACTGCCGCCGATCAATCTGGAGCAGTTCATGGGAGCGAAGCTCTTCGCATGGGTAGGCGGTTTGGCGCTGTTTTTGGGCATCGTCTTCTTTGTGAAGCACAGCATGGAGCAGGGCTGGATCTCTCCCGCACTGCGCATGGCGATGGGGCTCATCACGGGTGTGGGGCTGGTCATCGGCGGTGTCATCATGCACCGCAGGCCGCGCTACATCACGCTAGCGCAGACGCTGTGTGCCACGGGTATCGTGGCGCTGTATGGCGTGACCTTTGCGGGGCATTCGCTGTGGCGTATCGGGCCGTTTGAGAGTGCGATGTTCACCTTTGGTTTCATGGCGGTGATCACCGCGGTGGCCTTCATCTTAGCGGTGCGGCTGCGTGCACAGGTCGTCGCCATTCTGGGCATCCTGGGTGGCTTTTTGACACCGATCTTGTGCTCCACTGGGCAGGACAATCCGCTCGGCCTGTGGAGCTACATCGCGCTGCTGTGCCTCGGCGTGCTGGCCGTGGTGAAGCATACGAAATGGCATCACCTCATCCCACTCGCCGCTGGTGGTGTGCTGGTGATGCAGCTCGGGTGGCTGGAGAAATTCTGGACGAGCAGTGGCTACGCATACGGCACAGCCACTTGGGTGCCGGTGGGAGTGTTGCTGGGTTTTGCGACGCTCTTCACCGCCGCGCTGATCTGGTCGCGTCGAGATGAGCATGCACCCACGAATGGAGCCCTGATGCTCTGTGGCGGCGGGATGCTGGCGGCGTTTGTGTTTCTCAGCTTCAGCAGTGTCTCAGCTCGTCCTGGAGTGCTCTACACGCTGGTGCTGGGCCTGAGTGTGCTGGTGATGGCCATCGTGTGGCTGAAACCACAGGTGAAAATGGCGCAGGGCATCAGCGCGGGCCTGGGCTTTCTGCATTTGATGAGCTGGACGAGTCTGAGTCTGCGCCAGGAGCTGCTGCCGTGGGCGCTGGGGCTGTATTTGCTCTTTGGGGTGTTGCACACGGGCTTCGCAGTGCTGTGGCAGCGGCGTGGTGAGGCGGTGCAGGGCTTCATGAGCTGGACACCCGTGGTCACCCTGCTGCTCATGATGATGCCGGTGCTCTTCCTCGAACAAGTCAGCCTTGCGCTGTGGCCAGCGGTGCTGCTGGCAGATGCGCTGGTCATCGGTGTTGCTTTGGTGACTGGGGCGCTGGCTCCGGTGCTCGTCGCACTGGCTCTGACGGTGATCACAGTTGGTATGTGGCTTTTCATGCGATTGCCTGCGGATGCCACACTGAGCCTCGCGCCGTTTTTGAGCGTGCTCGGTGGCTTCAGCCTGGTATTCGTCGCGGCGTGCAGTTTCCTGGCGAAAAAGCGGCCCCAGGCGCAGTTCGCAGGCCTTTTGCCGGTGAGCGCGGCGGTGATGCCCTTCGTCCTGCTGATCGCCGCGACGCTGCATCTGCATGTGGCGGACCCATCGCCCATGTTTGGCCTCGCGCTGCTGCTGGTGGTCTTCATGCTCGGGCTGGCACGCGTGAGTGGCATCACGCAGCTCGTGCCGACGGCATTGGGCTGTGTGCTCGCGCTGGCGTGGTCATGGCATGGGCAGAGCTTCCGCGCGGAGTGGCCGGTGGTGCCGCTGCTGTGGCATCTGGGCTTTTACTTGTTGTTCACGCTGTTTCCGCTGCTCTTCAGAGACTTCTTCGCCACGCGGAAGCTGCCGTGGATCGCCTCCGCAGCGGCGGGGCTCGGCTTCTTCGGGCTGGTCTATCGCACGGTGATTCTAGCGTGGCCGAATGGGGCGATGGGACTGCTACCACTCGGCTTTGCGCTGGCTCCGCTGCTCATGCTGATCTTCATTTTGAAGCAAAGTAGCCTTGTTGCTGCGCAACAAGGAAGTCCCTGTTCCGCAGGAACAGGGCAACTTCAAAATCCAGCGCGGCTCACGCAGCTCGCGTGGTATGGTGGAGTGGCGTTGTTTTTCATCACGCTGGTGTTCCCGGTGCAGTTTGAGCGGCAGTGGATCACGCTCGGCTGGGCGCTGGAGGGTGCAGCACTGTGCTGGATCTTCCGCCGCGTGCCGCATGATGGCCTGCGCATCACAGGCGCAGCTTTGCTTGTGGCTTCCTTTGCTCGTTTAGCGCTCAATTCGGACCTGTGGCATGCGCAACTGCGTGGCGATACCGCTTTCATGAATTGGCCGCTCTACGCACTCACACTGACGGCACTGGCCATGTTCGCAGCAGCGAAAATGCTCACGCCGCCTGCTCATCTGTGGCGTGAGGTGAATTTGCGCGGCCTTTTCATCGGCATGGGCACGGCGTTGATCTTTCTGCTCATGAATTACCAAATCGCTGATTACTTCACCGAGCCGGGGAGTGTGGTGCGTGTGCTGGATTTCAATCACAGCTTCGTTCGCGACATGACGACGACCATCGCGTGGTCGCTCTTTGCGCTCGCTTTGCTCATGCTCGGCATCTGGAAGCGGAATGCGCCCACACGCTATGTCGGCATCGCCTTACTCGTCGTGGCACTCCTCAAGCTTTTCTTCAATGACCTAGCCAACATCGGCAACATCTACCGCGTAGCCGCACTCATGGTGGTGGCGATCATCGCCCTGGCGGCCTCCTATCTCTATCAGCGCTATCTCCAAGACGAACCGAAATCATGAAACTACATTGTCCAAAATGCGGTGACCTTTTAACCGAGTCAGCCAACGGCGGCTTAGAGTGCGTTCGAGGCGAAATGGGTCTTTCTCAGAATCTGGAAAGCAGACTGAGAGATTGCTATGTTACTCAAATACGAAGACCCAAAGATGCTGTGTTCACGTATAACGGAAAACCACATGGCATTGGCGGCGATTGGTTTTGCCCAGGATGTGGGAGCGCGGCCCAAGAGAAGTTTCCTGGCGATTTGCGGTGTCCTGTCTGCCTGCGCAGCATCGTGGAGTTTATATATGCTCTTATTGAGCGTCACCCGCACAAGCTTGGGAATGGCGAATGGGGCTAAATCCGCTCTTTTTGGGCACAGACATTCTATTCATGAAATACATCGTTACGCTGGCACTAATCGCTTCAAATATTTGCTCCTTAGCAGCCGATCACGCCGCCTGGACGCATCAGCAGCGCCTGAGCGTGTCGCAGACTGGCCTGCATCGTGTGGAGCTCGATCCTGCGCTGCTGGATGCCTCGGTGATGAATTTGGGCGATTTACGCCTGCTGAGTCCGACGGGCGTGGAGATGCCCTATGTGCTGCTGACGCCCACTTTGCCAAAACTGCATGAAGAAGACGCCAAGGGACTGAAACAGACGCTCGAAGGCCAGACGACGCAGTTGGAGTTCCAACTCAGTGGCTCCAAACCGGTGAATCTGCTGCGTTTCGGCACGAGCGACAGTACCTTCATCAAAGCCGTGACGCTGGAGGCCAGTCGCGATGGATCAGATTGGCAAAAACTGGCCGAAAATGTGATTCTATGCCGCCAGGTGGGCTTTCAAAAAATGGAGCTCGCTCTGCCTGCGGACACTTGGCGGCATTTTCGACTGCGGGTGGAAGATTCACGCACTGAGCCGGTCGTTTTCACTGGCGTGCATGCCGTGGGCGAGCTGGAGCAGCGCCAGGTCTTGCCACACACCACTCGCATCGTCGCACGCGAAGAAAAAGACGGCTCCACGCTGCTGAGGCTCGATCTCGGAGCACAAAACCTGCCGCTGGCGAGTCTGCGGCTCATTACACCGGAATCGGTCTTTGATCGTGCAGCCAGCACCAGCCTCCACGGCATCAAGAAACCGATTTTCCGCCTGCAATACGAGGGCCATCATGCGGAGGATGTGGAGCTGCATCTCAACGAAAGCTCGGCCACACGCCAGATCACCCTCACGATCGACAACGGCGATAATCCACCTCTGAAACTCGACAGTGTGGAGCTCACGCGGCATGCGCTGCCGCTGCTTTTCCAAGCAGATGCGGCTGGCGAGTGGCGCTTGCTTGTAGGCAATGCACAGGCTTCTGCGCCGAGCTATGATTTGGCAAAAATGGCCAGCGATCTGCGCCGTGCACCTGCCACGAGCATCCGCGCTGCTCCTTTGGAGCCGAATCCAGAATTTCGCCAAGAAGCGACTCTGCCCGCGACGAATGCAGGCAGCGATGAGGTGAAGCTCGATACCAGCGCATGGCGGTGGCGCAGGGTGATTCTGCCTGCGAAGAAGGATATGCGTGTGTTTCGCATCGATCTCGATGATCATGCGCTCACGCACGCGCAGGCCGATGGCTCAGATCTACGGGTGATCGCGGGTGAGGACACGCTGGTGCGCCATCTCATGCTGCAATCAGGAAAAACCACGATGGCCGCCGCCGAGTTCGATAGCCAGCCCGATGCAAAACGGCCCAAAATCTCTCGCTGGCGGCTCACGCTGCCGCTTGCGGGCCTACCGGTGGAGGCGCTGCATCTCACGACGTCTTCGACTTTGTTCGAGCGCTCACTCACCGCTTACGAAATGGAAAAAGACCCGCGTACGGGCCAGCAGCGCTCGCGACAGCTCGGCTACGCTTTTTGGAAAAGCACTCCAGATGCTCCCCAGGCCAAAATACGTCTCGAATTGAATCAGCGGCCCCACAGTGCCGAAATCTGGTTGGAGACAGATAATGGCGACAATCCACTGCTCCAGCTAACGCAGGCTGAATTGGAAAAACCTGTGGTGAGCCTCCTGTTCGAAGCGCATGGCAATGAGAAGCCGCTGCACTTGCTCTATGGCAACGCGAAGGCTGTCGCGCCGCAGTATGACATCGCACTAGTGCGGGATCGCTTTGAAAAAACCACGCATGTCGCTACGCAGCTCGGTGATGCAGAGGCACTCTCGCCCGCGCCACCAGCACGCGACTCGCACAGCGGCAGCCCATGGCTATGGGCCGCGATGGCGGTGGTGGTGCTCGGTTTGCTCTGGGTCGTCGCGCGGCTGCTACCGAAGGCTTGAGGTCAAAAAGCTTACTTTTTGAATCGCAGATTGTACTGCGCCTCTAGCTCCCGGTATTTTTGCTCCAGGGCATCCATTTCCAGCTCTGCCAAAACAGCTGTCTCGGCGGATGGCAGCCCCAAGAACTGCTCCAACAACTGAATTTTACCAAACCACGCCCCTTTAGCTTGGCCTCGGTGGATACCCTCAACCAGGCCTTCGTTGCGGCCTTCATTGCGGAGTTTTTGAGCGAGGGACATGGCTTGGTTTTGGAGTTCGGGGAGCTGTGAGAGTGTATGGGAGATGCTTTCGACGTCAAGGTTCACGTCGATGTGTACCGCGTAGAGTAAGCAACGACGGAAAAGGTCTTCATGCAGCAACAGAGTGATTTCGCTGCCTGCTTTTCCGAGCCATTCAAAGAACTCCATGAGCTGCTTGTCCCGTGCAGCCTTCATGAGTTGTAGGATGACCTGCATCTGCGGATGCTTTTCTTCCTGTGCGGGGTCGAACTGGCTCAAGTCGAGTAGTGCGTGTTCGAATGTGGGCAAATAGGGGCAAAGGAGAGACTCCAAGTCCTGCGGAAGATCAAAAAGATCACGGAACTGAGTGCTGACCGACCAGCGATCTGGACCTTGGTGCAATACAAAGGGCAGAAGCGGAGGGAGCGGTAACCCATACAGATCGACATGTCGCCGTAGCACCAGAGAGATGTAATTGAGTAGCCGCAATGGCATCAGCGGGTCCACGCTCGTTTGGTGCTCGAGCAAAAGATAGAGAAGCACCTCACGGCCTCCGATTTGCACATGATAGAGCAGGTCCGTATGGGACTGCTGGAGGTTCTGCTGCACGAAAGAGGATGGCAGCAGTGCCAGCGTGCTCCAGTCAGCGGCAGCTACGAGCTGCGTTGGCAAATGCCCCTGGAAAAATGCACGGGCATGCAGCGGATCAGAAAGCATGCTGCGTGCAAAGGCATCATGCGGCTGAGAGGCCAGTTGTTCTTCGAATTCGTTCACACGTACAAAGTGCAAATATGCATTCGTGAAAGCAAGCCTCAGGCGGCATGTGCTGCGATTAAATCAACCCCAGCTTCCGCGAGGCGTTGGCCATTGATCTGGAGCTCGATGCGGTGGTGGCCGGGGTGATGCTTGCGGGTGGTGAAGTCACGGATGAGCTGGGTTTTGCTCAGGTGGATGCTCTGGCCGGCAGTGAGCTCCAGCTCGGTCCATTTGAAGACTTTTTCAAAGGCTGCACCACGGGACTTCACATAATGGATGAGGTAGTCGATGACGAGGCGCTGCGGCTTGTTGCTGGTGGAGGTGATGTGCGCATCGAGGTGCAGGCGATCACCGAGTGTGAGACGCGGAGGCGAGAGCTTCAGGGTGGCGGTGACGGCTGCTTTTTGACCGAAGCCGAAGAGTTTCAGCGCCTGGGGATCACCACGCTTGATGAGGGTGCGGCAGGCGTGCTTGGCGATCCAGCGCAGGGGCTCTTGATCGAGATCCCATGCAGTGAGGCGCTGCACAACGAGCTGCGGATGGTCCTTGGTGATGTCATTGAGGTGATTGGCGACGCTGCGACGGACGAAGAGAGATTCGTCGGCTTTCAATGCCTCTAAAATAGGTGCGGTGGGTGCTGGATCGCGCACGAGTGCGGTGAGGCGCAGGCCCCAGGGCAGTCGCGGGCGGCTGCCTTCACTAGCGAGGCGGCGCACTTTTTCATCGGGGTCCGCTGTCCAGCGCAGCAGGGTTTGCAGGGCTTTGGTTTGATCTGCGACGATGAATGGACGCACGGCGAACTCGGCAGAGCCGTAGCAGGTCAGGTAGCGCAGTGCCTCCATGGAGAAATCGAAGTCTTTCAGGCCAAAGGTGGCGACGTAGTCACAGCAAAAGATGGCGACGAACTCATGCCCGATCTGCGGTGCGAGCTGCTTGAGCACGGCGACTTTCTGGCGGTAGGTGCCGGTGAGCGCAGCGTCTGCGGCGGTAGCGCACTGATGCAGCCGCTGCATGAGGCTGCGGGGCTCTAGATCGGTGAGTGTGTGCTGGAGAAAGGTCTTCGCATCAAAGCCACGCGTGAGCTGGGAGAGCTGCCGGGCGATGGAGCGGTAGCGGGCTTCATCGAACCAGTCTTTGAGCTGCGGTGGTGGGGAGGGTTCTGAGGGCATGGCGAAAGACGCTCATCAAAGGCGCAATGAGCCGGGAGCCAGAAGAATTCAGAAAACTTTACGGCAGCGCTGCTTTGCGTGAGACTCGGGGATCTCTGAAACACGATTCCGTCATCGCCGAGCCTTTTTCTCATTTCATGCAGCGTGCGCTGTTTGATCCGCAGCGTGGCTATTACTCGCGGAATATCAAAACGGTGGGTGCTCGTGGCGACTTCAGCACGTCTGCGACGCTTTTTCCGGCGCTGGGCAAGCGGATCGCTGCGTGGCTGAAGGATGCGCGGAATGTCATCGAGATCGGTGCAGGATGCGGGGAGCTGATGGAGCAGGTGCGGCGCTCGTTGGGCCTGTGGCGGAGGATGCGGATGCGTTTTCACATCGTGGAGACATCGCCCATTTTGCGTGAGCAGCAGATGCGGCGGCTCCAGGGCGTGACGTGGCATGAGAGCATCGAGTCCGCTCTCGCGGCGACAGGTGGAGAGGCCTGGATTTATCACAATGAGCTGCTGGATGCCTTTCCCGCGACACTGGTGGAGTGGCGCGGCGGCCGCTGGAGCGAGGTGTGGCTGCCAGAGCAGCTGCGGACGCTGGGAGTCGATGCGGAGCCGTTTTCTGCGCTGAAGCATGCGAGCTTCCCGGAAGGGCAGCGCTGCGAAATCCACCCGAGCATCCGCGAGTGGCTGCAAAGCGGCTTCAAAGGCTGGAAACGCGGTCAGATGCTCACCATCGACTATGGGGACGAATTCCCCGCTCTGTATCACCGCAGGCCTGGAGGTACGCTGCGGGCCTATTTCATGCACCAGCGGCTTTATTGGCCTGATTTGCTGCAAAACGCCGGGCGCATGGATTTGACCGCGGACATCAATTTCACCGATTACCGCGCCTGGTGCCGGGAACTGGGCTGGGAGGAGATTTCGTATCAAACGATGGCGCAGTGGGCAGGCGCTGGTGAGTCAGATGGAGCTGGTGATGCTTTCAAATGCCTCGTGCATGTGGTGGGAGATTCGTCAAAGTAGCGGTGTATGCCCTACACTCATTCGGATCGACTCACCACGCTGGAGAAAGCCTTCAAAATCAATCAAGCGAAGGCCATTTACGGAACCTTCGCCGAGATCGGTGCCGGACAAGAGATCGCGAACTGGTTCTTCCGCGCAGGCGGTGCCAGCGGCACCATCGCAAAGACGATGTCGGCTTACGACATGACCATCAGCGACGAGATTTATGGCAAGGCCAGCCGCTATGTCTCACGCCAGCGCATGCTCTCCATGCTGGACCATGAATTCCCCATGCTGCTGCAGCGCCTAGACGCCAAGCGCGGGGCGACGACGAGCTTCTTCACCCTGGCCGACACCGTCCGTGCCCGTGCCTACAATGATACCACGCAGGAGTGCCATGGCTGGCTAGGGCTGCGCTTTCAGAGTGAGCCTGGTGGCCCCAGCCACGACATCCAGGTGCATGTGCGACTGCTGGATGATAGCCACATGCGTCAATGTGAGGCGCTGGGCATCTTTGGCGTGAATCTCATCTTCGCGGCCTTTCATCTGCGGCACTCGCTGGAGGATTTCCTCCGCAGCTTGCTCGACGATCTCAGCCGCAAACGTATCGAGGTGGACATGATCGACTTCAGCGGCGTCGCTTTCTCCGCGCCGGAGTTTCAGGACCGCCTCGTCGCGCTCAAACTGGTGCGGCTCGGTCTGGCCGATGCCGCTTTGTTCGGAGCGAATGGCGAAATCTGGCAGGCGAGCGATGTCTTCTTCAAAAAGCCCGTCTTCCTGAAGCGCGGCAGTTTTGATCCCATCACGAACCTGAATCTCGACATGATCGCCCGTGGCCAAGCGGCATTTCAGGCCGACTTCGGAGCCGCTGCTGCTGGCACCATCGAAATCCTGGAGATCACCATGCATAACCTGCTCGCCAGTGGCTGCGAGGTGCCGGATAGCGAGTTCCTCGCCCGTGCGGATGTGCTCCAGGCACTCGGGAAGAACGTGCTCATCAGCCGCTACCCGGAGTTTCATCGTGTGAGCAAGTTTTTATCACGTCACACCCAGATGCCCATCGCCATCGTGCTGGGGCTGCCGCTCTTTGAGGAGCTGTTCAATGAAAAATGGTGCTTGGACCTCGAAGGCGGCCTGCTGGAGTCCTTTGGCCGCCTGCTGAAAAACCAAGTGCGTCTCTATGTGTACCCGATGGGCGATCCACACAGTGGCAATGTGCTAGGTGCCAAGGATGCCCGCCTCAGTGCCGAAAAGAAGCACCTTCTACGCTACCTGATGGAGACAGGCAGCGTGCGCGAGATCCCCGCTGGCAATGTCTCCAGCGACGATGTGCTTTTTCACACCAGTGCCGATGTCCGCCGCATGATCCAGCAAGGCGAACCCGAGTGGCAAACCCTCGTCCCCGAAATCGTCCTCAATCAAGGCCCGTGGTGGGATATGGGGAAGCCAGCGATGTGAGCGGTCTCGGTGGTGCCAACAAGGGAGTGTGGTCGAAAAAGGCTCTAAATATCGATGGTCACTCTTTTGACAGGATTATGCAGGATTTTATTCCGTACAATTGGTGAGAGAGGCTCGGCTCGCTCTGACCTCACGGATAGGCTTTTCCAGAAGCGGCCCACGTTGCTCGTAGAGGCCACCCGCAAAGCCTGTTTCAATTATACGATTTGTAGTTTCAACCTGCTTGCACAGAAATGGCCGCACCTCTAAAACTCAGGTAAACAAAAGAATCACTAGCCATGCCGGAGAAGCCCGATCCTCACCCAAATCCGAAGAGTGATGCATCCTGGTTGTCATTCTTGACCGTAGCCATTGCGATACTGCTGCCGTCATACTTCCTTGGCTATAATGTGGTCTTTACTGAGGGAGAGGTCATGCAAGGTTTATACTACCTCGTTCTTATTCTGGTTCTTTGTACGACTCTATCGGCTTTTTATCGGCGAGATGTTGGGATCATTAGTGTTGCGATTATGGGCGGTCTTCTTCTCACTTGGCAAACATCTCAATCCCGCAAGTGGGCTATGATTCACGAGGACGTTACAGCCATCATTACTGCGGCAATGAAACAGCACAAAGAGACTGGCGCTTATCCAAAGTCTATCAATGACTTGAAGTTCACGAACTCGTTTGTCAGAGCGCACATTCACGACTTTACCTCCGATTCGAGTGGCTTCAGAATAAACTACTTCATCAATCAGCCAGGCATTACATACTCCTACTCGTCGATTGATGGCTTCTGGTATTACCCCGACTGATTCGGTTAACCGAATTCCTGAAAGATAACGGTTTTTGCAAAAGCACGCCGCGAAGCGCCTGCGTATGTCGTGGGGTTGCTTGGTCTTGTGCGCATTTGTGTGGCCTGCGTAGGCCATTCAATACCGCCTCAATGTCGTGTCCTGCGGAGTGCGGGAGGCATCTGGTTGCGGGTAGTCGAGGGTGTAGTGCAGGCCGCGGCTTTCGTGGCGGCGGAGGGCGCATTCGACGATGAGGGAGGCGGTTTCGACGAGGTTGCGCAGCTCCAGCACGTCGCTGGTGACGTGGTAGCTCCAGTAGAATTCCTGTACCTCGCGTTTGAGGTTGCGCAGGCGGGCGGCGGCTCGCTGGAGGCGTTTATTGGTGCGGACGATGGAGACATAGTCCCACATGAGGCGGCGGATCTCATCCCAGTTGTGGTAAATGACGACGAGTTCGTCATTGTTCACGGCGCTGCTTTTTTCCCATGGGCGCAGGTCGTAGCTCTGCTCGGCTTTTTTGCCGATGGGCAGTTTTTTGACCAAATGGGCCACGGCACGGTGCGAGGTGACGACACATTCGAGCAGGGAATTGCTGGCGAGGCGATTGGCACCATGCAGGCCGGTGCAGCCGACTTCGCCGACGGCGCAGAGGCCGCGGATGCTGGTGGCGCCGTTCACATCGGTCAAGACGCCGCCGCACTGATAGTGCGCGGCGGGGACGACGGGAATGGGCTCCTTGGTGATGTCGATGCCGACGCTGAGGCACTCGCGGTGGATGTTCGGGAAATGGGCGAGGATGAAGTCGGCAGGCTTATGACTGATGTCGAGATAGACGCAGGGGGCACCGGTGCGCTTGAGCTCGTGGTCGATGGCGCGGGCGACGATGTCACGCGGCGCGAGGGAGCTGCGCGGATCGTAGCGGGGCATGAATTCGTCCCCGTTTTGATGAATGAGCCGTGCGCCTTCACCGCGCATGGCCTCGGTGATGAGGAAGGAGCGCTTCTGCGGATGGTACAGGCAGGTGGGGTGAAACTGGATGAACTCCATGTTGGCCACGGTGGCTCCAGCACGCCAGGCCATCGCGACGCCGTCACCCGTGGCGACGCTGGGATTGGTGGTATAAAGATAAACGCGGCCGCAGCCGCCCGTGGCCAGGATGACGCGGTCACTGCGGCAGGTGATGACTTCACCGGTGGTCTCATCGAGCACGTAGGCGCCGAGGACGCGGTCTTCGGAGGCGAGTCCGAGTTTGGCCGTGGTGATGAGGTCGATGGCGTAGTGGTTTTCGAGGATGCGGATGTTTTTTTTCGCCCGCACGGCTGCGAGGAGCTTTTCGGTGATTTCTTTGCCTGTGGCGTCTGCGGAGTGCAAAACACGCCGGGTGGAGTGACCGCCTTCTTTGGTCAAATCGAACTCCAAATGGCCATTTTGGGCCTCTTTTTGGTCAAATCGTGCTCCCCAGGCGACGAGCTCTGCGATGCGTGCGGGCCCCTCGGTGACGATGGTGCGTACGGCGCTTTCTTTGCACAAGCCCGCGCCGGCGATGAGGGTGTCGCTGACGTGTTTTTCGATGCTGTCATCCTCTGCCGTGACGCAGGCGATGCCGCCCTGTGCCCAGTTTGAGTTGGAGTCCAAGGCACCGCGCTTGGTGAGCATGAGCACGCTGCCATGCTCGGCGGCGTGTAGCGCGGCGCTGAGGCCGCCTGCACCGGTGCCGATGATAATGAAGTCGGATTCGATCATGTAAGTGAGGGCACGCTACGAGGTGGCCGCGATTCGGCGAACGGTTTTTCCTCCCCACAGCTTGATTGCCCTGTCTGCGGCGGTATAGCCTGCGGTCTCGTTTTTCGTTCACACTTCCAAAAAACCACGCAACACCCCCATCCCTCCATCATGTCCGACATCGCTCTCGCAAAAGGTGAAAAATTTCTCGAAGACAATGCCAAGAAAGAAGGCGTCACCGTGACGGCCAGCGGCCTCCAGTATAAAGTCATCACCGAAGGCACCGGCCGCAGCCCGAAGGCGACAGATACCGTGGAGGTGCATTACGAAGGCACGCTAATCGATGGCAAGGTCTTCGATAGCAGCTACAAGCGCGGCGAATCCATCGCTTTCCCGCTGAATCGCGTGATCGCTGGCTGGACGGAGGGCGTGCAGCTCATGAAGGAAGGGGCGAAGTTCCGCTTCTACATCCCATCGAAGCTCGCTTATGGCCCGCGCGGTGCTGGGCGTGACATCGGACCGAATGAGGCACTCATTTTCGATGTGGAGCTCATCAAGGTGCAGTGAGTAAGCCCTGATGCATCAGGGAGATCACTTTTGCGGCTAACTTTCGTATTTTGTTTCAACAGTCATGTCCCAGATCACCCTTTCTCACGCTTGGTTCCACGTCGAAAACGAGGCGGAAATCCCCTCTCCAGCCCTGCTTTTCTTCCGCCAGCGTGTGGAGCATAATCTACAGCTCATGGTGCAGATCGCTGGTGCCGCGAGTCGCCTGCGGCCGCATGTGAAGACGCATAAATGTGCTCCGATCATCGCGCGGCAGGTGGAGCTGGGCATCACGAAGTTCAAGGCCTCCACCATCGCGGAGGTGGAGATGTGTGCCGATGCTGGTGCCGCAGATGTGATGCTAGCAATGCCCTGCGTGGGGCCGAATGCGGGCCGCTTGGCCGAGCTGGCGAAAAAGTTCCCCAAGGTGCAGTTTTCCAGCATCGCGGATAGCGAGGACGGCATCCGCATCCTGGCCACTGCGGCGCAGCAGCATGGCGTGGTGCTGGGGTGCTTTTTGGAGCTGGATTGCGGTATGGGCCGCACGGGGATCAAGCCTGGGGATGAGGCGGCGCTGCTCGCTCATGTCATCCATGATGTGCCTGGTCTGATCTTCCGTGGTCTGCATGCGTACGATGGCCACATCCATGACGAGAGCCTGGATGTGCGGCGTGAGCGCTGTGATGAGGCTTTTGGTCCGGTGCTACAATTCCGCTGCCGGCTGCAAGGTGAGGGCATCATCGTGAAAGAGCTCGTCGCGGGTGGATCGCCCACCTTTGGTATCCATGCTGCGCATGCGGATCGTACGCTCAGTCCAGGGACGACGGTGCTGTGGGACTTCGGCTACGGGGATAAGCATCCAGATCTGCCGTTTTTGCCTGCGGCGGTGCTGCTGGCTCGTGTGATCAGCAAACCGGGCACGAACCGCCTCACGCTCGATCTCGGCCACAAGTCCGTGGCTCCAGAGAATCCGCATCCACGCGTGCGCTTCGAGGAGCTGCCAGATGCCACCGTGCTCATGCAGAGTGAGGAGCATCTGGTACTGGAGACGGAGCGAGCGCATGAGTTCCTCATCGGTCAGGCGCTGCACGGCATCCCGCGTCATGTTTGCCCCACGGTCTCCATGCATAGTGAGGCCTACCTCATCGAAAATGGCCGCTACACCCAGCGCTGGCCCATCACGGCACGCAATAGGCGGATAACGATCTGATCCATCCTCTCATCATGTCCCACTGGCTCCTCAAATCCGAACCGGATGTCTTTTCCTTCGAGCACCTGAAGAAGAGGCCGAAAAAGACCGAACCCTGGAATGGTGTGCGCAATTATCAGGTGCGGAACATGATGCGCGATGAGATGCGCATCGGTGATCTGGGCTTTTTTTATCATTCGAGCTGCCCGCAGCCCGGCATCGCGGGTGTGGTGAAGATCGTGAGCGAGGCAAAGGCTGATCCGACGCAGTTTGATCCCGCCAGCGAGTATTTCGATGCGGGGAGCAAGCGTGAGGAGCCGCGATGGCTGCTGGTGGATGTAAAGTGGGAAGCGGATTTCCCCACCTTTGTCACCCTGGACATGCTGCGGGCTGATCCGCTGCTGGCGGAGCTTTTGATCCTGCGCCGTGGGAACCGGCTCTCCATCACGCAGGTCGAAAAGCGGCACTTTGACCGCATTTGTCAGCTAGGTGGACTGTGAGCGTGGCTTGATCACGCTTGATTGATGTCGAGCACGCCCGTGCTGAAGCCGAATTTGCCTGACTCCACACCCATGCGCTGGGCGAGGGAGACGAAGAGATCAGAGAAGACGTGTTTGTCCTTATCCACCGCGAGGTGGCGACCGTGCTTGTAGCCGCCGCCTGCGAGTAGGATGGGCAGATTCGCGGTGCTATGGGCACTGGCGTTGCCGAGATTTGAGCCAAAGAGCACGGCGGTGGTATCGAGCAGGGATGCGGCCTTCATTTTGGTCAAAAAGGCTGCCAGGGCGGTGAACTCGGCAGCTTCGATGACTTTGAGCTCTTCGATCTTCGCGGCATCCTGACCGTGGTGGGAGAGATTATGCCAGTCGTTCTTCACGCCTTCGATTTCTGGCACGGCATTCATGCCATTGAGGCGGAGGGTGATGGTGCGGGTGCTGTCGGTCTGTAGGGCGAGGAGGACCAGATCGAGCATGAGATTCATTTTGCCGATGGCGTCTGTGCGGCTCTGGATGTCGGTGGGTGGCTTGGCGTCGATGTGGGGCTTTGGCCGCTGCACCCACTCCTCGTTTTGCACCAGTCGGCCTTCGAGATCACGCACGGCGGAGAAGTATTCATCGAGCTTTTCCTGGTCACGCTTGCCGAGCTCGCCGTGGAGTTTTTTCGCCTGGCCCATGACGGTATCGAGGATGCTGCGGCCACGCTTCAGGCCGCGCACCTGCGCCGCGATCTCTGCCGGGGTGCCATCGACAAAGAGCTGCTGAAAGGCCTTTGCGGGCGAGTTCTCCGCAGGGAGCGGCACACCGCTGGAGGACCAGGAGATGGACTCACTGCCAGTGCCGAGCACCAGGCTGGGAAAGCGTGTGTGCATGCCGACACGCTCTGCGATGAACTGATCGAGGCTGATGGTGTTTTTGAAGCCAGCGAGGCCGGGATGCTTCGCAGAGGTGAGCCAGGTCATCTCGGAGGTGTGGCCGTTTGCGCCGTTTTGCTCCATGTGCTGGAGGCCGGAGATGACGGAAAAATCACTCCTCAGGGCCTTCAGCGGCTCCAGGTAAGGCGTGAGGGTGTAGTCTGCGCCCGTTTCCTTTGGGAACAAAAACGGCGTGTGAAAGCCGAGCGTGGCACACATCGCCATGAAGCGCTGCGGCGGCTGTGCGACGGCGGCCTGGGCCCGCGAGGCGAATGCAGGCACCATGGCCTCCAAAAATGGCAGCGAGAGCGCAGCCCCTGTGCCACGCAGAAACGTGCGACGGTCGAGATGGTGTTTGGTGGCGGTGTACATGGTGTTCTGCGTGCTGAAACGTGTCACTGGGGTGTGATCTGACATGTCCTCTGGCCCAAAATCCACACACTCATGCACAGATGATGTGTTTGAAACACCGGGGCCTCGCGCTATGTAAGCACCCCTCTCACACACCCACCACGAACCCCTTTTCCTCACAATGAATCTCACACGCACGGCTTACGGCACCTGGAGCGGCGGCCGCTTCATGCACTACGGCGAACAGCTCTCTGAAGAGCACTACATGCAGCTCATGCGTGATTCTTTCGCCAAAGGTGTGCGCACCTTTGTCACTGCCGATGTCTATGGCGTGGGCCGTGCCGATGCACTGCTGGGCGAGGCACTCAAGGGCATCCCGCGTGAGGAATACTGCCTCGTAGGCATCGTGGGGCATGATATTTACGAAGGCATCCGCCAGGGCTCACGCGGCTACCCGCGCTTCACCGATCCCACACTGCGCGGACCAGAGAAGTACTACGATTACCTCAAAATGGCGACGGAGAAGAGCCTGGAGCGCTGCAAGACCTCCAAGTTCGACCTGCTCATGCTCCACAACCCGGACAGCATCAGCTACACCAGCGAAAAGGTGTGGGATGCCTTCACCAAAATCCGCGACGAAGGCCTCACCGAGCGTCTCGGCATTGCCCCAGGACCTGCCAATGGCTTCACGCTCGACATGATCGAGTGCTTTGAGCGCTACGGCGACCGCATGGACTGGGCGATGATCATTTTGAATCCCTTTGAGCCCTGGCCTGGTCAGCATGTGCTGGCCGCTGCGGAGAAAAACAAGGTCGATATCCTCGCTCGCGTGGTCGATTACGGCGGTCTTTTCCATGATGACGTGAAGCCTGGGCATAAGTTCCGCGATGGCGATCACCGCACCCACCGCCCCGGTGAGTGGATCGAGCATGGCGTGGAGCGGCTGGAAAAAGTGCGCCCCATCGCCCAAAAGCACGGCTTGTCGATGCTCCAGCTCGCCTGCCTATGGACTCTGGGCAATACCGCCGTCAAAAGCGTCGTCCCCACACTCATCCAGGAGCATGGTGAAGGCGCCCGCAGCATCGAGAGCAAGCTCGATGACCTCGCCGCGCTGCCTGCACAATGCCTGAGCCAGGAGGAGATCGAAGCCATCCGCCAGATCGGTGACAACACCGGCTGCATGGCGCTAAAAGGTGCCAGCAAGCGTCACCCCGCAGATGATGTGCCCCGCGCGGATGAATGGCCGATGCGGGATGACCTCCTCACTCTGGCAGGCCGCTTCGGGCTGCAATGGGCGTGGTAAAAACCGCCCAGCTCAGCGCTTACTCTTCCTCTTCATCCGGCACGCGGGCGCTATTCACGGAGCGCGGCTTCTTCACGGGTGAGATGTGCCGGTGCACCCACACGCTCTGAATCATGCCCATGAGAAAAAGCGTCACGACCATGAAAGTACCGCCGTAGCTGATGAAAGGCATCGGAAGGCCGATGATCGGCAGCATCGTGAGATTCATGCCCGCATTCTGAAAGGTGTGCGTGAACATCATCGCCACGATCCCCACCACGATGAGCCGCCCTAGCTGATCACGGGCAGAAAAGGCCACCATCACGCCGAAGATCAGCAGACTCGCCATGCCCACCAGCGTGCCGAAAGCACCCCGGAAGCCGAACTCCTCTGCCATCACGGCAAAGATGAAGTCATTGATTACTTCATCCGGTAGGAAGGTGCGGTGCACGGAGGCACGATCCGGCACATTTTTTGACTCTGGCCCCTTGCCCTCGAAGCCGCCCGTGCCCACCGCCATTTGGAGATGACTGTACACCCAGCCCTCGTCCTGGAAGTTCACTTTGTGCGATTGGCCCGTGGCTAGATAGATGGGCGTTTCGATGCGCTTTTGCTGCTTCTCCGAAAGGGCAAAGACATAGCCTAGCGGCACCACCGCAGCGACCAGCGTCACCAGCGTGATGATGTAGCGGAAGGGGATGCTACCCACCAGCATCATGCTCAGAAACAGCGGCCCCCATACCAGTCCAGAGCCCAAGTCCTCCTTTGCCACCAGCGCCGTGGGCACTCCAGCGACGAGCCCCGCCACCAGGGTGCGTAGCCACGGCCTGCGAAACATCGGTGCCATGCGCGGTAGATCACCAAAGACCACCGCCAGGGTCAAAATGCCCGCCATGATCGCGAACTGCGATGGCTGAAACTGAATCCCACCGAAGCGTAGCCAGTTCGTATTCCCTTGGATCGTCACACCGAATTGCTTCAGCAGCAGCAGCAGCGTGAGTCCGGTAAGATACATCGGCCAACAGGCCCATCGCACCCATTTGTAGTCGATCAGACTCGCGGCAAAATAGAACGGCGTGCCGACTGCGATCCACATGAGCTGCTGCCGCCACTTCGTGGAAAGATCCACCGCCTCCTTATAGGCAGAGGCATTGTAGATCGAGTACACCCCCAGCAGCAGCAGTGCGACCATGAACAAAAACATGATCCAATGCATGCCGAGGAATTTTTTAAACAGCGGAGTCATCCTATTTCAGAAAAAGGTTATGGGATCAAGTCAGTCCAGATGCGGCACGGCAGCGAGCAGTTTTTTCGTGTAGTCGTGTTGCGGATTTTCACAGATCGCATCCGCGCCGCCCTGCTCCATGATTTTCCCGTGATGCATCACCACGATGCGGTCGCTCATGTGCCGCACCACCGCCAGATCATGCGCGATGAACAGCAGCGTCAGGCTCATCCGTGTTTGGAGATCCTTCAGCAGATTCAGGATCTGTGCCTGCACGCTCACGTCTAGGGCACTCACCGGCTCATCACAGATCAGGAAGCGTGGCTTCACCGCCAGCGCCCGTGCGATCCCGATGCGCTGCCGCTGACCGCCGCTAAACTCATGCGGGTAGCGCTGCAGCGCATCCGCAGGCAGTCCCACACTCACTAGCATCTCAGCGCTCGCCTCACGTCGCTCATTCCGGCTCATCTTCGGGAAGTGAATCTCCTGCGGCTCCGCCAGGATGCTCTCCACCGTCATGCGTGGATTCAGCGAGCCGATCGGATCTTGGAAAACCATCTGCATCTGCTTGCGCAGCGGGCGGAATTGCCCCTCCGGCATGTCTAGGATCGACTGCCCGGCAAAATGCACCACACCACTCGTCACCGGCACCAGTTTCAGCAAAGCGCGAGCCACCGTGGACTTGCCGCTGCCACTTTCACCCACTAGGCCCACTGTCTCCCCCTCATTCACCTCAAAGCTCACCTCATCCACCGCCTTGATCACATCCCGCGTGCCGCCCAGCAGACCAGAGCGGATAGGGAAGTGGATTCGGAGACCTTCGACAGAAAGGAGGGGCATGCAGGCAGGAGGAGAGAGGGCGCGAGCGTAGTGCTTCTTACGAATAATCAAAGAGCTTGTTGGCTTCCTTCGTGCCCGATCTGGGGCCACCTCGCCATCCTCCTCCACTCGCCCTAAGCTCGTTTTTGACGGAATCTTTCGTTGTCAAAATCAGCCGCTTCGCCAAGAGAGAAGGTGCATGAACAAATGGACACTCCGCGCCGTCTTCGGCGTCCTTCTACTCTGGCTCCTCTCTGGTCTGATCCAAAAACCGATCATGGAGGAATCTCTCACTCGTCACACCCAGGCCGCCCTCTCCGCCCCAGAGCACCGTGGCGTCTTCGCGGATGTGAAGCCCGCCTTCGATGGCCAGCAGGCCACCCTCACCGGCACCGTCGGCAGCCAGGCACTCCGTGAGCAGGCACGCGACATCGTCACCAACAAAGTCCGCCCCACTGGCGAATGGGGTGAGAGCTACAACCCCGTCACCCGCGTCATCGACCAAATGCGCGTGGACCCCGCCTGGCTCGATCAGCACCCCCAGCAGCACCTCATTGCCACCTACTACGAAAATCGCATCGACCTCAGTGGCTGGGTCAAATCAGCCGCCGATGCCAAGGAAGCCCTCACCGCCCTCCAAGCCAAACACACCGGCATCAAATGCTATGACATCACCCGTGTCCGTGACGGACTCCGCACAGGCTCCGACTGGGCCACCACGCTCAAGACCATCCCAGACCTCCGCACCATCGAAGGAGCCGCCAAGACTGGCTCACTCGCCTTCTCCGCCGTCGATGGAAAATGGACCACCCTCCCCGGCACCACCACCGATGACCAAGCCGTCGCCCCAGCCACCGCAGCGAACTTAGAGGCCGATCCCGTCCAAGCCGCCCTCGGCCACATCCGCGGCTGGGTCGCCCGCGAAGCCGAAAACGAGCGCATCGCCAAGCTCCCACCCGCCTACGTCGGCGTCATGGCCCTCCCAGACCGCCTCCACGTTTACGGCCACGCTCACAAATTCGAAGACAGCGTCCTCCTCGTCGATCAGATCAAAAAAGCCCTCCCAGGCATCCAAGTCGAAGAACACGTCCCCATTGACACCAACGTCAAACCCGCCCCAGACTGGCAGACCCCGCTCAAAGGCATCACTCCGAAAAAGGACACCGCTTTCGCCTTCGCACTCGCCCCCGGCGGCAAAGCCTCCACCTGGGACACCACCGGTGGACTCGAAGGCATGAAAAAAGCCCTCTCCCCTTCCCTCCCCGCCGATTACGACAGCTACCCCGACCTCTACGCCGCCTACGAAAAATGGGCCAAAGCCAAAGAAGCCACCGAAAAAGCCGCCAAGGAAGCTGCCGCCAAAGCCCTCCAAGAAAAACAAGCAGCCAAAGAGGCCGCTGAGAAAGCAGCCAAAGAAGCCGCTGAAAAAGCCGCCATGGCCGCCAAAACCGCCCCAGCGGCCACTACCACCCCTGCCCCCGCCGCCCCTGCCCTCCCTGGCTTCATCGGCTGGACACTCCACCAGGCCAAAATGCGCCTCTTCGGCCAAATCGGCTCCGATGCGCTCAAAACCCAGGCCATCGACGCCGCCAAAGCCGCCTTCCCCGGCACCGAAATCAATGCCGACGCCCTCAAAGTCAGCCCCACCGCCACCTCCCCCGCCGGAGCCAAAATCGACTTCGCCAAGCCTGCAGACGCCGCCAAACCCGCCATCGGCCTCAGCCACCCCGGTGGAGCCGCCAAAGTCTATAACCTCGACGTCTTCGACTCTGAAATCGAACGCGACTTCCCCGCCATCGCCTTCCCCCAGGGCATGCTCGGCACCGAGCTCAGCGGCTTCCGCACCAGCCTCGTCTCCAGCAAGCTCCTCCAGCAGGACGAGCCCTACGTCAGCGCTATCGCCACCGGCACCACCCTCACCGTCTCAGGCGAAGTCGCCGATGAAGCCGCCAAAAAAGCCATCCTCGATGCCATGAAGGCCGCCAACCCCACCTTTACCATCACCGATGCACTCACCATCACCCCCCTCGTCACCACCATCACCGACACAAAGCCCACCCTCGAGTCCGCCCCTAAATTCGAGCCCGGCAAAGGCGGCATCGCCGTCGTCACCCCCGGCCAAAAATGGCGCACCGCCGTCGTCCACTCCATCCGCTTCAAAACCGGCTCCAATCGCTCCAAAGACCAAGAACGCGCCCTCTACCAAGTCCGCCGCGTCCTCAAACTCAACCCCGCCGCCAAATTCGAAGTCGCCGGCCACAGCGACAACGTCGGCGATGAAGCCGCCAACACCAAACTTAGCGAAACCCGCGCCAAAAACGTCGCAGACGGCCTCGCCGCAGGCGGCATCGACCGCGCCATCCTCTCCACCCGTGGCGCAGGCCCCCGTGAACCCGTCGCAGACCCCAATACCGATGCCGGCCGTGCCCTGAACCGCCGCGTCGATGTACTCCTGAAATAACACCCCCCTCACACTCACCCAAAAAGACAGAAACACCTCAACCCCACACCACACCACCATGGACGGCACCATTTCCTACTTCTTCGAGCACTTCATCACCATCGCACTCACCGCCGCGCTCTTCGGCTACTTCGGTTGGTGGCTACGCGGCAAAATCCACGCTCCCTCTACCCATTCGCACTCCCATTCTCACACCCCGTCCTCGCTAGCACCTGCAAAAGCCGCAGACGCTGATTCCGGCCGCGTCCGCAGCCTCGAAGCGCGCCTCAAAGACGCCGAAGAACGCGCCCGCAACGCCGAAGCCGCCAGCTCACGTCTCAAAGCCGAAACCGAGTCCAAACTGGCCGCCCTCGTCCCCTCCGCCGACCTCGAAAAAGCCCGCCTCTCCCTCACCGAAGCCCGCCGCGAAGCCGACGACTTCAAAGCCAAGTTCCAGCGCTCCGAAGACGGCTTCAAAGCCGCCCGCACCGCCGATGCCAAGCTCCTCGAGCAGCAAAACGAAATCGCCAAGCTCCGCGAAGAAGTCGCCCGCCTCATCTCCGCAGCCCCTGTCGCCTCCGGCGACAGCAGCTCTGAAATCGAGCGCATGAAGGCCACCGTCCGCACCGCAGAGACCCTCGCAGGCCAAGAGCGCCGCCGCGCAGACGAATACAAAGAGCAGGCCGAGTCCCTCCGCGACAAAATGGCCAAGCACAAAGAAGAAATCGCCGCCCTAAAAGCCTCCACCCTCGACGCAGCCGCCAAAGCACGCCTCGAAGCCGAGCTCGCCGCCGCCCGCGAGGACCTCCAAAAAACCGAACACGCCCTCACCACCGAGCGCAACCGCATCAGCGTCCTCGACCGCGAATTCAACAACGCCAAGAGCAGCCTCGCCAAGTGCCGCAACGAAACCACCACTCTCCAAAGCAGCCTCACCGCCACTGAAGAGGCCAAAAATGCCCTCGAAGCCGACAACCGTCGTCTCGTCGTCGCTCTAGCCACCGCAGAATCCAGCGCTACCGCCAGCGCCGCCGCCGCACTCACCACCACCGTCCCCGCAGCCGCCGCTCCGGCCCCAGAGCCCACACCTGCCCCCGCCCCTGTCATCGAAATCACCCAGCCCCTCACCGTGGATGTCCCATCCACCCCCGTAGAGGCCCCCAAAGCAGAAATCATCGCCCCACAATTCGGTGCCGTGCAGAGCATGCTCGGCTTCGCCGCAGCACCAGCCGCAGAAGAAGCCCCAGCCAAAAAGGAAAAAATCGAAGCCGCCACCGAAGCACTCGGCAAACGCGTCGTCCGCGACGACTTTAAAATCCTCGAAGGCATCGGCCCCAAAATCGAAGAACTCATCCACGCCGACGGGATCACCACCTGGCAACAGCTCTGCACCACCAGTGTCGAGCGCCTCAAAGACATCCTCTCCCGTGCTGGCGAGCGCTTCGTCATGCACGACCCCACCACCTGGCCCCAGCAAGCCACCCTCGCCTACGAGGAAAAATGGCAAGAGCTCCGCGCCCTCCAAGACGTCCTCGACGGCGGCCGCATCGTGCAACCCGCCTCCCCGGAGGCCTAATCGGCCTCCTCCGCACCTCATCCAAACAATCAAAAGGGCACTTCAATCGAAGTGCCCTTTTTTTGTGAAGCTTCCCGATAAGGGCACCTACCCAGCGGTAGGCGCACTCACTTCGGCTGATGCATGGCGATGCAGTGGAAGGCTCCGCCCTCGGTGACGAGGTCTTTGGCCATCATGGAGATGATTTCGCGGCCGGGGAAGCACTCGGCGATCTTGTCCTCGGCGGCGGCGTCTTTCTTCTTGTTGCCAAAGAGCGGGACGATGACGGCGTTGTTGAGGATGAGGAAGTTCGCGTAGCTTGCGGGCAGGCGGCTGAGGCGCCAGTCCTTCATTTCGATGGCCTGGGGCATCTCGATCTCGATGATTTCGAGCTTGCCGCCGTCTGGTGCTTTCACGTCATCGAGGCGCTCGCGGATTTCCTTCAAAACTTTGTGGTTCGGGTCGGTGTCACGCGGCTCGACCATGCAGATGACGGCGTCTTCACGCACGAAGCGGACGATGTCGTCGATGTGGCCATCGGTGTCGTCGCCTTCGATGCCTTTTTTGAACCAGACGATGTCTTTGACGCCGAGCATGGCCTTCAGTTCCTTCTCGACATCGGCTTTGTTGCCGGGCTTGCCGCCGTGGCGGTTGGGATTGAGCAGGACGGCCTCGGTGGTGAGGAGGGTGCCTTTGCCGTTGGTTTCGATGGCGCCGCCTTCGAGGATCATCTTGGAGGTGAAGCGCTCCATGTTGAGCACCTTGGCGGCTTTTTCAGGGATGCCGTTGTCGAGATCCCACGGGGCGAACTTGCCACCCCAGGCATTGAATTCCCAGTCGGTGATGGCGAGCTTGCCGGTCTCGTTGTGCTTGATGAAGATGGGGCCGTGGTCGCGGCACCAGACGTCGTTGGTGTTGTGCTCGTAGAGATCGACCTGGGAGAGATCGCCTTCATTGTCGGCGATGCTGAGGCGGATGTTCATGTGGCTGAGCATGGGCGCATTGATGCGCACGCGCTCGTAGCGGCTGATGACGCTGGCGATCTCGCCGAATTTGTCCTGGAGCTTGTGGAAGGTCTTGGGGCAACTTTCCTTGTTGGATGGCCACGAAAGCCAGATAGCCTCCTGCGGTTCGAATTCGGCGGGGAGGCGGTAGTTTTGCGGGTAATTGGCTTTACTCATCGATGTAGCGTTTGGTCAGAGGGGCGTAGGTGTCAATGCGGCGATCACGGAAAAAAGGCCAGATGCGTCGAAAATCTTCCACCGCACGCAAATCGCACTCGGTGAGGAGGATTTCTTCGTCGGTGACGGACGCCTTGGCGATGATCTGGCCGTAGGGGTCTGCGACAAAGCTCTGGCCCCAGAACTCGCTCTGCTGCTCGGTGCCGACACGGTTCACGGCGGCGACGTAGCAGCCATTGGCCACGGCATGGCCGCGCTGGACGGTCTCCCAGGCGCAGTGCTGGGCGATGCCGAGCTGGGCTTTTTCACTGGGCAGCCAGCCGATGGCGGTGGGGTAAAATAGAATCTCCGCACCCATGAGGGCGGTCATGCGGGCGGCCTCTGGGTACCACTGGTCCCAGCAGATGAGCACGCCGATGCGGCCGAACTTCGTATCCCACACGCGGTAGCCGAGATCGCCGGGCGTGAAGTAGAATTTCTCTTCAAAGCCAGGGTCCTGGGGGATGTGCATCTTGCGGTATTTGCCCAGCACAGTGCCATCCGCGTCGATGACGGCGGCGGTGTTGTGGTAGAGGCCGGGGCCGCGTTTTTCAAAGAGGGGGACGATGATGACGACGCCGAGCTCCTTTGCCACAGGGGCCAAAGCTGCCGTGGTAGGGCCGGGCACGGTCTCTGCGAGGTCGAAGAGCTCTGTATCCTGCGTGATGCAGAAATACGGTGTATTAAAAAGCTCCTGCAAGCAGACGATCTGGGCACCCTGAGCCGCCGCGTCTCGGATGAGGCGGATGTGATGGCGCAGGCTTTCGTCTTTGCTAGAAAAGGCCCGGCTCTGCACCAGGCCGAGGGTGACTTTCGACATAGGGCGCGGAGTCTTGACCGCGAGCGGAGTGGATGCAAGGAACGACTGCGTGAGAATCAGCGTAGGCTGATTGCGCTAGCAAGTGAGCAGCGAGAGGAGAAGCGGCTGTTTACCACGGATGGAACGGATCGAGACGGATGACACGGTCTTGTTTGCTACCTCGGCCGCTTCCTCAGCGTGAGAACTCGCGGTCGAGGCCGTCGAGGTATTTGGAGATGGGGTCTTCGCGTGGGGGGAGCTCTTTTTGGATGATGATGGGGAGGTTGAGGAAGTCCTCGAACTTGCCGGAGAGCTTTTCGGTTTCATTGGCCTCATACCAGTCCACGAAGTCTCGCACGGCTTTGGTCTGGCTGGCGGCGGCGATGGCGGCCTGGCGTAGGCCTGCGAGGCTGATATCGACGTCTTTGGTCTGACCACGTTGGAGCATGTCGAGCACGGCCAGGTAGCCATTGACGACGGGGCGGAAGGCGATGCCGATCTGGGGCTGGAGATTGCGCAGAGCGATGACGTTGTGCTGCAGGATCTCGGCGCGGTCTGGCCGCTTCATGATGTGCACGTAGTCCTCCAAATGGAGTTGCACGGCGACCATGCCGGGCGGGAGCTTGCCGATGTCGCTGTCATCCGCCGCTGGGGTAGTGGGCGGGGGAATGACGGGGGTGGGGACGGGTTTGGCGGCGGGATTGGTGGTGCGGGTGCTGCCGTCTTTTGGCTGCACGGGGCGGGCGGCAGGTTTGGCGTTGGGATTGGTGCTGCGGGGCGGGGTGGTGCTCTTGGATTTGGCTTTTTTCTTGGCGCTGGAGGTGGAGGAGGCCGCTGGGGGTGCTTTTGGCGGCGTGGGGGTTTCGGTGGCGGGCTCCTCGGTCTTCTTTTTGCGCTTCAGGAAGTCCAACAAGGCAGCATGCGGACGCGGTGGGATGAGGTAATCGAGGGTGAAGGCGATGAACTGGGCTGCGGCGGGGCTGAGGGCGGCGGATTCGTCCTTGCTGGCGGGTTTTTTGTCCTGGGGGGCTTCGCTTTCGGCTTTGGGCTCGTCTTTTTTGCTGCCGCGTAGCCAATCGAAGAATCCGCGCTTTTTCTCGGCGGGCGGCTCTTCCGCTTTGGGCTCAGGTTTGGCCTCGGATTTGGGTTTTTCGGTGGTTTTGGGCTTGGAGTCGGTGGTGGCTGGGGCGGGCTTTGGGGCCTCGATGGCGGCGGCTTTGGCTTTGGCGTCTTTTTCGGGCTCGGGCGTGGTTTTAGCGTCGGTGGGCTCTTCGGGCTCGGAGGCGGATTTCAGCCCCTGGCGGGAAAAAAGGCGGCTGAAGATGCCTGGGCGGCTTTCTTCGGTCGCTGCGTCGCTGGAGGCGGTTTTGGCGGCTTTTTCGGCAGCTTTGTCCTCGGCGATGGCTTTTTCGAGCGCGGCCATTTTATCAGCGCTGGCGGCTTTTTTCTCTGCATCGGGCTCAGAGTCGCTGGGGTCGTCTTTTTTGTCTCCGAGGAGGCCTAGGGTGAGGTAGCGGACCCAGACGTTGCCTTTTTTGGGTTCTTCCTCTTCCTCAGTCGCCTCATCGGGGGCGGCGGGAGTTTCTGCGGATTTTGCGGCGGATTTGGAGCTGGATTTAGCCTTGCTAGAGCTGGCGACGGGGCTGGAGGTGGTTTTTTTAGCAAAGGGGTCGGGGATGGCCTTTTTCGGCTCTTTAGGTGTGGGCGGCTGTGGGCTGAAGGTGGAGGCCGGGGCGGCAAAGGGCCGGGACTGGATGTCCTTTGGTGCTTCTTCGGTTTTGGCGGTGTAGTGGATGGTCAGGGCCTTTTCGAGGGCGAGGAGACTTTCATCCGCGTTGAGGGGATCACCCACGCCGCGTTTGGCGAGGGCGGCCATTTGCAGCGCCCACCATTTATTCAGGCTGGAGGCACTGGCGGCGAAGCCGGGGTAAGCAGCGCTGAGGAGCTCACGCTCGGAGCGTTTGTCGCCGGCGAGGCTGTTGAGGAAGGTATTGAAGCGCCGTGCGCCCTGTGGCTGCTCGACCAGCGCCATGACGAGCGCGGAGCAGGAGGTGTCGTAAATGCTGCGGGAGAGGCTGTCCATCTCCGTGGGGGAGGCCTCGATGATCTCCTCGATGCCGAAAATTTTACCGCTTTTGAAGATGGCGGCGAAAAGGGTGACGGGCCGCGCTGCTGCACGGAAGTCCAGCGCCCCCATGACGCCGGTGAAGATCCACTCGGGCAGCATGAGCCGGTCTGCGGGATTCATGAGCTGGGAGTGACCACGAAGGACACGCTCGGCGAGCATGAGGCGCACGGTTTCCCGCCGCAGGGTGCCGAGGGTGAGTGCGGGCGTATCGAGCACGGTCATTTCCAGGCGGAATCCGGCCCCACTGACCTCCGTGATGCCGACGGTGACAGTCTGGCGGCCCAGTGCGGTGGCGCGGGCCGCATCCTCTCCCTGCACGAGCTGTACGACGATGGGCAGGACGTGCGGCGCGGTGTCGCCCAAGGTAGCCCGCAGCTCCGAGGCCAGCTCATCCAGGTGCGAGGAGAGGCGGCTGCGAGTGGCGAGATCCTTCCCATGCACGCGGAACTGGCCGCTGGCGCTGGTGGAGGAGGTGACGGGGACTTTATCGCCCGGCAAAGGGATGCTCGGGGCGACGACGGTATCGCTCTTGGGCTTGGTGGCGGCATCCAGGGCCTCCTGCTTGCTCATGGTTGTGGTCACCGGAGCAGGCGGGGGCGGAAGGGCCGCCGCAGGTGCTGGGGGTGCCGCTGGAGGAGTCGCAGGGGGCATCGTCGGTGCCTGGGGGGTGCCTGGGGCTCCCTGCTTTGGCACGGGCATGGGGGGGATTTGCAGCTCGCCCTCTTTGCGCGGGCGGGGTGGTGGCTTGTCAGGCTCTGGCAACTTCGCAGGTGCAGGCCGCGTGGCCTTCAGGGTGCCCACAGGAGGTGCCGCAGGTACCCCCGGTGCCTCCGGGGGCGGGAGGGTGAGCTTTCCGACAGGCCTTGGCCCTGGTGTGATGACCAGCGGTGCCTGGATGGCAGCGGCGGCTTCCGCGGCTTTGTCTTTGACGATTTTCGGTGCTGGTGGTGCCGTAGGAACGGGGCTCTGTGCCTGCGCCGATGGGATGCTGCTGCCGAATACGGCGAGGACTGCCGCAGCTATGGCTGTAGCGGTGGCTAGACGGGGATGTAGGCACGGTTTCATGCGGCGGGGAAGCGGGAGTCGAGCACGAGTTTGTCTTTGCCGAGGGTGATCTGCGTCATTTGAAAAAGAGCGCGGATTTCCGCATCGAGCGCATCGGCCACGACTTGCAGCGTGGGATGCAGCGGGCGCATGAGGCCGCGTGGCAGCCTCAGATGCCCCACGGCGCCACTGAGGACCTCGACGTGGAAATTCTCTCCGCGCCGGGTGATGGCGAGGTCGATGCTGGCCGTGCGCTGAAAGCCACGCACGTCCCAGGCGATGACGACATGCGCCCGCCCGTCCTCCAAATCCACACGGGTGTCCTGCAGCCGCACCCAGTCCGCCATCTGGCTGCCCACACGCTGCGGCAGCACGGCGGTGAGGTAGCGATTCAGCGCGGCCTCGGGGATCTCCAGCATGCTAGAGCGCTTCAGCGCGGCCTGACGCAGCTCATCGAGCAGATCCTGCTCACGCACCTTCTCCACCGCGACGGCCGGCAGGCGCTCTGGCCGATGCGCCACCCATGCAGCTCCGCCCAACGCACTGAGCAGGAGCAGCCGCGTGAGCTTAAAGAAGAAGCGTTTCATGGGACGATGAGCGGGGCGCTAAGTGGCAGCGGGCTTCGCCGGAGCAGCGGCGGGTGCAGGTGCCGGTGGGGTGGAAGTCGTCGTAGCAGACGATGCGGCGGCGCTGTCCTGCTTCGCAGCCGCTTTGTAGGAATCACTGCGGTAGTCGGTGATGTAGAAGCCGGTGCCTTTGAAGATGAAACCGGCACCGACGCCGATTTTGCGCTTCACAGGGCCTGCGCAGCCCTCCTGGGGGCAATCGGTGAGATGCGGGTCCTTCATGGACTGGCGGGCCTCGAATTCATGGCCGCAGGTCTGGCAGGCGTAGTCGTAAGTGGGCATGGATCAGGGTAGGGGGCAAAATGGGGGTTCACGCCCGGCACGAGCCGGGCTGCCAGTATGCGGTGCTGCCCATGCCGCTGCAAAAGGATTTTCCCCTCAACCTGCTCCCCCAAGCCTCATTTCTTTGCAGGGGACTCCTGCGGTGCCTTTTTCGGCGTCCACAGCTTCCAGACGGGGATGAGGTTTGATTCAGCGACCTCTTCTGCCGAAGTAGGTCGCTCCTGGATGGCGACGTAGTCGCTTTGAAGATTGAACATTCTTTGGAAGTTCTCTGCCTTCTCAAACATCGTCTGGTAGGCCGCTTGAGCAATGTCGGCCTCCTTTTTGAGCTTCTCATACTCGGACATTTTCGCACCGAAGCTGAGGCTTTCCTTTTGGAGTTCCGCGATCTGCTTTTCGATTACGGTGATGGAGCGCTCGATGGCGGTGAGACGTCCCTGCATCTCCTCCCGCAGGGGCTCGATGAGGGCTTCAAGCAGGAAGCGTGCTTTTGCAGCCTTCTCAGTAGCTTCCTTCACCTGCGGATGGTCGGCGCTTTGGCTTTTGAGCAGGAATTTCAGTTCATTTTCCGCCCGGCGGACTTCGCTGCTCGTTTCGAGATAATCCCTCTCCGTGCGGGTGACGGGCGAGCCAGACTCGGTGGCGCGGTGCTCCGCCTGCGAAGCGGCGACGGGAATATTTTCGAGATCCAATTGCAGCTCGGCCTGCTGCGTACGCAGCTTTTCCCGCTGGTTTTTCAGCGCGGTGAGGAAACTCGCCGCCTCATTGTTTCCATTGGTGACGGTGAGGATGTTGTTTGCAGCGGCGAATTTGGAGAATGCCTCATTTTTCTCCTCCATGGTCTTCTGCTTGTTCACGACTTCCTGCAGGAAGGTGGACAAAACTTTGCCCTGAGCCTGCTCGCGAATGATTTGGCGAAAAGCGATGAACTCATCGAGCAGGGCATTGAGGTAAATCTGCGTGTACTTCGGGTCCTCGCCCGTCGCGAGGATATTGAAGATGGCAGAGCCTTTGGTTTGTCGCACTTCGATTGCGACGTCTTTATCTTTTAAATCCGGGTGCAACGAGTGAACCCGCTCACGGGCTTTGTACTGCATTTCGGCGGACTCGATCGTCTCGATGATGGTGCCGTAGAAATCCTGGAGCTGCTCCTCCCAGCGATACTGCATGTCCGCCACCATTCGGCCCCCAGCGACCAATTTGGCTAGGCTGCGGAAGACAGGCTTCTTCGGTGTGAACTCCATTTTCGTCATCGCAACCAGGGCAATGAAAGCGGATACCAAAGCGAGAGCGACCATCGCGCCGAAGCCGACACGGCCGCGCCAAAGATTCGTGCGCATGAGCTGCTGCACCCGCTGACGCACCTCTGAGCTGGCCAGCATCGGCACCCCACCCGCCTGGGGTAGGGTCGCGGGCATCCCCGCAGCGATCTCCACCAGCGTGCGGGCATACTCTGCGGCGTCCTCACCAGCCATCAGGGCATGATCATCCGCCGCGTGCTCCGTCTCCGTGTGCAGGCGATGCCGTGCCAGCCAGGCGAGCGGCTGCCACCACCACACACAGGCCGTCAGCCGCGCCAGAGCATGCCAGGGCACATCCGAGCGGTGCAGATGCGCCAGCTCATGCCGCAGGGCACTGCGCAGGCGGTTTTCCGGCCAATGTGCCGCCTCCGCAGGCAGCCAGATCGTGGGCCGCAGCCAGCCGGTGATCATCGGCGTGTGCAAATCCTGTGTCAGCATGCAGCGCGGCCACTTTTTCGGCGTCAGGCTCTGTAGCAGCCTGGAAATCCGCTGCGGAGCCACCGTCGATTTCCGCCGCAACCAGCCCATGCCCATGCATGCCCGCCCCAGCCGCCAAAACACCCAAAAGGCCGCTCCAGCCATCCACAGGTGCAAAGCATGCTCATCACACCAATCCATGATTTTTTGGCCCAGAGTAACTTCCGGCATCACATAGGGCGTAATCGGCGCAACAGGCTGGGATAGCCCTTCTTCATCCAGCGACACCTCACGGATCGGCATCGTGATCTCCCACTCCACCACCGTCGCAGGCCTGGAGAACTGCGGCATCAGTCGCCACAGCCCCAAAACCAGCAGCCCCAGCAAAGCCACACGCCAAATCATGCTCCGCGAGCGAGCCGACCTGCCACGCAGCAATTCGCTGACGGCCAAAGCAGCCACCACCAGCGCAGAACTGGCCGTGAGGGCTGAAACGAGCAAACTCAGCGCCGGATGCTGCGCCAGAGCCTGGAGAACATTTTCGATATGGTAGGAGATCATGACTCGCGAGCGTTGTTGATGAGGGAGATGAGTTTATCCGCCTCCTCGGCGGAGAGTTTGACGTTCTTTTTGCCCAGCAGGGCCAGCGCAGCCTCTCCCACGCTGTCCTCGAAGAAGCGGTCCACCAGGTTCTTCAGTGCACCGACACGGGCCTTCTTCGCCGAAACCGGCAGCGTGAACCAGTCACGACCGTCCTCGGACGTTTTGATCAAATGCTCGCGCTCCACCAGCAAGCGCAGGATGCTGCGCACCGCCGAGTAACTCGGAGCCTCTGGCAGCTCCTCCTCGATCTCCCGTGCCGAGACACGTCCGTGACGCATGACGATCTCGATGACTTGGCGCTCACGCCGACTGAGTTCGGTAGAATGATTTTCGTCCCACATGGGTGCTGAATTATCAGCAGGCCGTCAAATCGTCAAGCACAGGTTGCTGATTTTTCAGCATGGGCCCCATTTTCTGCACCATGCATCATCTCAAATCCCGCAGCGCATGGAGCCCACCTTCAGAAACTCGAATCCGCCTCGCCCCATCCTTTCTCGATGGACCAAACCACGCTCGATGCCCCTGAAAATACGCATTCACGAAATCCTCCGAGCCAATCACCGCCCCCTCCGTGAAATGCCGCACCCGCGAGCGCACCAACTCAACCAGCGATAGCCGCCCTTTTTGCGCCAAAACCTCCTCCGCCTGCTGCTCACTCACCCCACGCCGAGCCACAGCCTTCCCATCCGCCGTTTTCACCTCTCGCCCCACCGAAAACAACATCTGCCGATACCCCTCCCGCGCTCCGCTCTTCACCCAATCCTTCTCCCCCATATTTCGCCCCGTCACTCGGCAAATACCACGCTGGCATTCCTTGTTCCCTCCCAGCGCCTCCGCATAACCACACCACCGGTAATCCTTCGGGTCCACGACCATCCCCGCTCGCACCGCATTCAGATCAATATACGCCGCCATTGCGAGAAGAGGGTTCCCTTTCCCCTCCACCAGCACACTGCGGAACCGATCCATCCACAACGTGCCCTTGCGCTTGTGACGCTTGTTGTACCACTTCGTAAATCGTGTTTTCAATTCCTGCATGAACACCGGCAAATTGCAAAACCGCCTCTTCAGCAACTCCAAGCGCCACCGCACCAGCCCCTCTGAGCCACGCTTTCTCAGTTCCTCAAACTCTTCCCGCAGCCCCTCCACGAACGCTTTGCTATAAAGCACCCGCAGATGCCGAAAGAGCTTCTCCTCGCCCTCCGCGTCGCTGAGACCCCCAAACTGCTCTTCGAGCCACCGCTTCTGATCCGGCACCTCCAGCAACAGGTGAAAATGGTTTCCCATCACGCAGTAAGTCAGCACCCTCAATCCGCAGAACTCCGTCAGCCGCCAGATCACCCTCCGCAGCGCCTCCTTCTCCACATCATCCCAAAACACCGCCCCGCCACAGGTGCGGGACATCACGTGGAAACAATTCGTCTGCGCCTGAAACCCCCGAATCCGCCTGGAGCCCCGCCCCGAGCGCAAATACGGCCCCGTCTTCGCATTCACGCCGATGAGCTGCTTTTCTAGATCCGCCTTGGAAGCATTTAACTCATGGGAGGAGGGCGCAACAGTGTTCATGGGACTGGAGTGGTAGGCGTAGTTAGCGTGAAGACCCCAATCTTGAATAAAGTTATCCGTTGTGGCAACAATTATATTGCAGAGATTTAGTACCTTATTGTTGCCGCAGATTTCTTGCGGGGGTCTCAGGACTGCCGGGGCCGGACGGTGGCGGATTTCATGGGGACGGGGGAGACGGGGAGGAGCTCGGCCTGGATGGTCTGAGGGGTCTCGTTGGATGGGGTGATGATGAGCTGGTGGAGGTGCTCTAGTTCGGCCTGGATTTCGTCTTTTAACTCTTGGGCGTCCGCAGAGCCAGGAGGGAGGGTGGCGAGGCGGGAGTGACGTCGGCGCATGTCGTGGTGCCAGTTGCGCATGGGGCGGAGTTCGGCACGGAGGGTGGCGAGTTCTTGGCGGGCGGCTTCGATGTCGTTTTCTAGGTCTTTGAGCGGGGCGGAGTGCTGGGCTTGGAGCTCGGCGATACGGCTGCGGATTTCTTCCAGGCGGCGGGTTTCTTCTGCTTGCTGCTGGCGGGTGACGTGGAGCTGCTCTTGGGCGGTGGCGGCTTGGGTTTCGAGCCGGGTGAGGGCGGTTTCATGGCTTTCTCGGTCTTGGCTGAGGCACTGGAGGGCGGTGTGGAGGGCTTTCTGGCGTGCTTCGGCTTCGGTGAGGGCGTTTTGTGTGTGGGTGAGCTGCTGCTGGGTGTGCTGGAGGGTGTCAACTTGGGCCTGGAGCGCGGTGTGGCGCTGTTGGAGGGCGGTGAGCTGCTCGGCGGCGCTGTGGGCGAGGTCGCGTTGCTCGGTGGTGAGGCGCTGGGCTTCGCGGGCAGTGGATTGGAGCGCGGTGAGTTCGCTGCGAGCGGTGTCGAGGAGGCTCTGGCGGGTGGCGAGGTCTTTTTCGAGGCTTTGGAGCTGGGTCCGGTTTTTTTCGAGTTGGGCGGTGAGTTCCGCTAATTCGGTTTTTTTGGCTTCGAGCTCTTGGTGCTGTTTTTGGAGGGTTTCGCCGGTTTCGCGTTGGAGGGCGGCGAGGTGGGCTTTTTCGTTGGTTTGGAGGTCTTGGAGGCGGGCTTCTGCCTGGGCGATCTGGTGGGTGAGCTGCTGAAATTCGAGCTGGCGTGCGGCGTGGTCGAGCTGGATTTTTTCCAGGGACTGGGTCCACTCGCGGGAGGATTCACGGGCTTGTTTTTCGGCGACTTGGAGGAGGGCGAGCCGGTTTTCTGCCTGGCGGACGGCTGCATCTGCCTGGCGCTCGCGGGTGGTGGTGACGGGGACGCGGGTGGTGACGCTGAGGCCGGGATCGAGTGCTGCTGAGGCGGTCTGTGGGGTGGTGACGGGGACGCGGGCGGTCTTTTTAGGCGGGGCGGGGAGGGTGGGTTTTGATTGGGGTATGTTGGCAGGGTGCTCGAGGTCGAGGATGGCCTGGAGGGGGCCAAAGGAGAGCTTGTCGCCGTGGAGGAGGGTGTGGCTGATGATGCGCTGTCCGTTGACGAAGGTGCCGGTGCGGGATTGCTGATCGAAGACTTGGACGCTGCCGTCTGCGTTCATGAGCAGCTCGGCATGATAGCGGGAGAGGCGCTCGTCCTCGACGACGACGTCATTGTCCTCGGCGCGGCCGATGGTGACGCGTTCGTCGATGGGGACCACCACATCCTGTCCGTCTTCGAAAACGAAGGTGATTTTTGCCATGGTTAGTGAAATGCGGGAGCGGGAGTACGGGTAGTCATGGCGGTGATTTGGGCGGGAAGCAAGCGCAGGGGAGGTGCTGCGGTGCGGGGAGCCGCCTGAGTCACTTCACGGGTTTGAGTTCGAGGCGCTGGATATCGAGGACGGCGGATTTGGCTTTGGTCAATGGATCGACGAGGAGGCGTGTGGTGCCTGCGGGGAGCTCGATTTCGCCGATGGGGAGTTCTTTCCATTTTTGGAAGCCGCCGGTGTCCTGGGTGGTGAATTGGAGGTCTTTGCCGGCGACTTTGACGAGGATTTCGCTGCCGTGGTTGCCGTCGCCGCAGCCGTGGATGATGCTGAGGGCGTATTTGCCGGGTTGGGTGACTTCGAATTCCCATTCGGCGTGGTCATCGGGGCTGGTCCAGTAGCCGAGGCAGTTTTTTTCGGGTTTAGGCTCGTAGCGCATGGTTTCGGACCAGGTGGTGGCGGAGCTGGCGGGGAGGATGATTTTGCCATCGCCGGCCTGGGTGGGCGGGGGGCCTTCTGGGGCGGGGATGAGGGCGAGCTCGATGACGTCGAGGCTGGACTCGGCGGCGGAGCTGGGTGCGTAGAAGGAGCAGCCATATTCGCCCGGTTTGTCGATGTAGATGGTGCCGAGGTACATCGAGTTCGGGGCCTGTGCGGCGGTGAGGGGGTGCTTGAGTGATTGGGTGCCGATTTTGAAGAGGCTGGGTAGGAAGGCGAACTTCAGGGTGTAGGTGAGGCGGACGTGGTAGCGGCCCCAGCGCTTCATGGTGAAGGGCTTCCAGTCGAACTGCTCCCAATGCTGCTGCGCGGTGCGGGTGAAGGTGCCTTTGGCGAATTTCAAAACGCCGCGTGTGGGCATGTCTGCACGCTCGATGGGCTGGTCACTGCCGAATCCGCCGATGTCCACGGGCTTTTCGGCGCCTTTGAAGAGTGACTCGGTGGGGTCTGGTTTGGGCTCGGGCGCTGTTTCGGCTTTTTTTTCTTCTTCAGCGGCGAAGGTGGATGAGGCGGCCAGCAAAGCGGCGAGGAGGAGGTGGAGCGCAGATTTCATGTGTCGAAGTGCGCGGATGATGCGCCGCGCGGCGTTTGCGGCAAGCACATTGCCGACTATGCAGGCGGGCCCCGCATGAAACTCACTACCTGGAACGTCAATGGCATCCGTGCTTCTCTCAACAAAGGCCTACGGGAGTATCTGCGTGATTGCGATGCGGATGTGATCTGCCTGCAGGAGACGAAGGCGCAGGCGGAGCAGGTGGATCTGGGGTGGTTCTCTGGCTACGAGGCGGTGTGGTCGAGCGCGGAGAAGAAGGGCTACTCGGGGACGCTGGTGCTGAGTCGTGTGCCATTCCAGACGAGTAGCATCGGCCTGGGGGTGGCGGAGCATGACCGTGAGGGGCGGCTGATCACGGTGGAGTTCCCCGATTTCTATGTGGTGAATGTCTATACGCCGAATGCGCAGATGGCGCTGGCGCGGCTGGATTACCGCCTGAGCTGGGATGCGGCCTACCGGGCTCATTTGAGGACGCTGGAGGGCAGGAAGCCGGTGCTGGCCTGTGGGGATCTGAACTGCGCCCACCTGGAGATCGATCTGACGAATCCGCGGTCGAATCGTATGAATCCGGGCTTTAGCGATGCGGAGCGGGCCAGTTTCGGTCAGCATCTGGAGGCGGGCTTTCTGGATGTGTTCCGGGTGTTTGAGCCGACGAAGCTGGGCTGCTATACGTGGTGGACGCAGCGCACGCCGGATGCCCGAGCGAAGAATATCGGGTGGC
Organism: Verrucomicrobiaceae bacterium; assembly: GCA_016713035.1. Taxonomy (NCBI): domain Bacteria; kingdom Pseudomonadati; phylum Verrucomicrobiota; class Verrucomicrobiia; order Verrucomicrobiales; family Verrucomicrobiaceae; species Verrucomicrobiaceae bacterium. The sequence continues at coordinate 375,205 of JADJPW010000007.1, read as the reverse complement.
GTCTGGATTACTGGCTGGCGTCTGCCGCGCTGCGTCCGGCGCTGAAGTCCTGCACGATCCGCGCGGATGTGCATGGGAGCGACCACTGCCCGGTGGAGATGGTGGTGGGGTGAGGCGATCACTCACTTGCATCATGAGCGTGGCGTGGCATGGGCAGGGCATGAATCACCCGTTTTCCTGCGCACCACACTGCATCATCGCGAGCACGCGATGCGGGGTACGCATGGCGGTGAGGAGAGGCGTGGCATGAGCGGATTCACTGGTACACTCAATCCCCAGCAGCGTGAGGCAGCCACCCATATCCAGGGGCCGCTACTCATCCTCGCTGGTGCGGGCACGGGCAAGACACGCGTGATCACGGCCCGCATCGCCCACATGGTCAATGAGGGCATCCACCCGAAAAACATCCTCGCTGTCACCTTCACCAACAAGGCATCCAATGAGATGCGTGAGCGTGTCAAAGGCATGGTGCGAGATGGCCTGGGCAAGAAAGTGGTCATCGGCACCTTCCACGCCTTCAGTGCACGCTTGCTGCGTGAGTTCGCGGAGCATCTCGGGTACAAGAAAAACTTCGTCATCTACAGCCAGGCAGAGCAGGAGAGCCTGATCAAACAGATCCTCAAAGACCTGCTCACGGCGGAGGAGAGCCTCGATGCCGGGGTGATGCTCGCCCGCATCAGCAAAGCGAAAAATGATGGCTCCACGCTCGGGGATGCTCAGGAGTCCACCGATGCCGCCATCATGGAGCGCTATGTGAATGAGATGCGGGCACGCAACGTGATGGACTTCGATGACCTGCTGGTGCTGGGCGTGGAGCTGCTCGAAAAGCACGCCGATGTGCGCCTCCAGGTGCAGCAGCGGCATCATTACGTGATGGTCGATGAGTTCCAGGATACGAACAGTCTGCAAATGCGGCTGCTGAAGGCCCTGGTGCCTGCGCCTTACCACGTCTGCGTCGTCGGTGATGATGATCAGAGCATCTACGGCTGGCGCGGTGCCGAGATCACGAACATCACGCAGTTTGAGAACTTCTTCCCCAATCCGCACGTGGTGAAGCTGGAGGAGAACTACCGCAGCACCACCCCCATCCTGCATACCGCGAACAGTTTGATCAAAAACAACGCCGGCCGCCGCCCGAAGAGCCTCTGGAGCCGCAATGACAAAGGTGATCCCGTCCGCATCGTCATCACCAACGACGAAAAAGAAGAGTCCGACATGGTGGCCAAGGAAGTCGAAAGCATCCACTTCGCCGAAAAGCGCGAGTGGGAGGACTTCGCCGTGCTCTTCCGCACCAATGACCAGTCCCGCGTGCTGGAGCAGGCCTTCCGAGGCCGCAAAATCCCCTACCGCGTGGTCGGAGCCCGCAGCTTCTTCGACCGCCGCGAGGTGAAGGACATCATCGCCTACATGAAGGTCATCGCCAATCCGCACTCGGACATCGACCTGCTGCGCATCATCAATGTGCCCGCACGCGGCATCACCCCATCCATCGCCGATCTGGCCCGTGAGCGCAGCGTGGAAAAGCACCACAGCGTGTGGGTAGCCCTCTGCGACCCTGATTGGCAGCGCCAGATTCCGGAAAAGGCACGCCTCGCCGTGCGCGGCTTCATCACCCTCATCAACAAATACCACGGCGCCGCGAACACCCCCGGCACCTCCATCGGCCAGATGGCCGACATGCTGCTCGTAGAGACCCAGTACCTCCCCTGGCTGAAAAAAGGTGCCAAAAACCCCGAGGACAACATCCGCTGGGAAACCGGCGTCGTGGAGCTGGTGAAGACCATGCACGCCTACGACGAAGAAAACCGCCAAGACGGCCTCACGGGCTATCTCGATCAAATCAGCCTCAATGACGAGCGTGAGGACAAAGACGACATCGAAAAGAAAAAAGGCGTGTGCTTGATCACCCTGCATGCCTCCAAGGGGCTAGAGTTCCCCATCGTGTATCTCCCCGGCATCGAGCAGGGCATCCTGCCGCATCGCCGCAGCTTCGAGGAAGGCCGCGTGGATGAAGAGCGGCGGCTCTTTTACGTCGGCATCACGCGTGCGAAGCAGCGGCTCACCATCAGCTTCACCCGCACCCGGTTCAAATGGGGCCAAAAACAGTCCTCCGCACCCAGCCCCTTCCTTTTGGAGCTGGACCGGAAATTCGTCCACGAGATGGACTACAGCCGCCACATGAAAGAAACCGTCACCGTGGAGGAGAACACCAACTTCTTCGCCGGCCTGCGTGCGATGCTGGCGGATGGGTGAGGTCGGCGCTCACTGCGGCGCATCGGGCTTCCTGGCCGCTTCTTCAGCAGCGCGGCGAGCGGCCTCCTCGGCAGCACGTTGCGCTTCCATCTGAGCTTGGCGTTGGGCTTCTTCCGCAGCACGGCGGGCTTGCTCTTCGGCTTGGCGCTGCGCTTCCATTTGAGCCTGACGTTGGGCTTCTTCGGCAGCGCGGCGGGCTTGTTCTTCGGCTTGGCGTTGGGCTTCCATCTGGGCTTGGCGTTGCGCTTCTTCGCGGCACGGCGGGCTTGTTCTTCGGCTTGGCGTTGGGCTTCCATTTGGGCCTGACGTTGCCCCTCCATCTGGGCTTGGCGCTGCGCTTCTTCGGCTTGTTGGCGGGCGGTGGCTTCTTGTTGAGCGGCGGCGGCGGCTTGGGCCTGCATTTGCTGCTGCTGCTGCTGTTGTTGCTGCTGCATGGCTTGCTCCTGGGCTTGAGTTTGGGCCTGGCGGGCGGATTCCTCGGCGACTTTGCGGGCTTGCTCCTCGGCGGCGGCTTGTTGGGCGCTGAGGGCTTCCGCAGACGGGGCAGGGGGCTGGATGACCGCAGGCGGCTCTTGGGGAGCTGGGGGCTGCGCGGGTGCGGCTTCGGGTGCGGGGGCAGCTTCCTGCGCCATGATGGGAGCAGGCGCAGGCGCTATGGACTCGGCTGGGACGACGGGTGCTGGGAGCTCTGGCAATGCGGCGGGTAATGCGGCGGGCAGGGCAGCAGGGGTGGCCACAGTAGGAGCTGCAGGCTCGGTGAGTACGACCGGTGCTGCGGGGATCATGGCCGGTGCAGGTGCGGAGGCCCCAGAGAGGGCATCTGGTGTAGGAACCGGAGCAGCAGCAGCAGGTGCCGGAATGGCTGTAGCGAGAGTAGCTAAGGGCTGGGATTCGGCAGGTATGGCGGGCTCTGCGGTGAGCACAGGCATCGCTGGGGCAGTGGGAACCGCTGTGGGCAGCTCCAGAGTGGCGGGAGCCTGTGCAGAGGGGACGACGACTGCGGTAGCAGTGTCCGTCGGAGTGCTGGGGAGGCTCGGTGGCTGTGCTGTGGGAATGACGAGCGGTGCCGTCGCGGGCAACTCAGCGGGCAGCACGGTCTCCGTGCTGACATGGACCACCGTGGAGGATGGATCGACCGTGGGCTGGACGGGTGCGGTGGTGGGCACCGTCGCGATGGTCAAAGGTGCGGCAGGCGGCGGGCGTGGCGTATCGGCCATGAGGACACGATTTTGATCCTCCAGGATGGCTTGCTGGATTTCCTGCCGCTGCGCACTGCTCGCTCCGGCGAAGGCATCTGCCACGACGGGTTTTTCGATGACTTCGGCCGCCTTCGGTGGCGCTACGGGCAAGGTGCCGGGCTGGATGGCCGGGAGCTCGATGATCGCAGGCGTCTGGGGCTGCCCTAGGCGGCGATCTGGACGTGCCGCGACGATCTGATCCGGCCTGAGCGTGGGGATCTGGACCTCCGGCACTCTTTGGTGGCAAATCTGCTCGATCTGCACGCGGGGCGGGCCTCCGAGATGCGAAAAGACATTCACCGTGCCATGACCACCTGCGGAGACGATCTGGGTGATGTTCACCGTGTTTTTAAAGATCGTGGTGTTGTAGCTCAGTGGCTGGTAGCAGGTGGAGTAGCTAGGCTGGGTGAAATGCGTGCTGCGGATGAAGGTGTAGCTAGCTGGCCCCAAGCGGTAGCGTGTGTCGCAATCACGCCGCACAGAGGCGTACGTCAGGCTCGGCTCGGGTGGCAGGGGAGCCCAGCCCACGCAGTCCGTGCTCTGCCGCCACGCCACCCACGCCGGGGCCCACTGCGAGCCCGGCACCCACACCCAGCCGTAGGTGACTAGCTGGAGCCAGCGCCCATAGTGATACGTCGCCCAGCCAAAGGGCTCATTCGTCTGCCAAGTCCAGCCGTAGGTGCTCCACACCCAGCGTCCGTCCAAATAGGGCCGCCAGGTGCGTGAGCGGGCCAACCGTGGCTGAAAGCACCGCCCATGCCCCCGCACATCGATCCAGCGCCCATACGGTGCCAGGCTGTCGTAAAACACCGCCGTATCACGCGGTGCCGTGCTAGACGGAGTAGCCGCGATGGGACTCACGGGCACCTGCGCCGCCAGGCGGCTGCTCAGGCTCTCACTCTGACGACGAGCCGTATCCGCCTGCGTGCGCAGCGAGTCGTTCTGCTGCTTCAGCGCATCTAGCTGGCCCCGCAGAGTCTCATTCTCCTGCTGCTGGAGTTTTTGCTCCATCTCGGCCAGTTGCTTGTCCAGCAGGGCCGCACGCGTCTCGATCTCCAGAGCCTGCCGAGCCAGCGCATCGCGGGCAGCAGCTAGCTCGGCCGCATTTGGCACCGGCGCAGGCGCAGGCACCGGTGCTTGCACGATGGGAGCAGGCGGCACCGCCTTTTCACAACTGCTGATGAGGACGAGGAGGCCGCAGAGTGCGGCATAGGCATAAAAAGCAGGCGGGAGCTTCATGGCGGCCTCAACAGACGCCCCTGAGCACGCAGATATTCAAAAAAGAGCCGCCCCCAGCCATGCATGGCCTAGAGATCGGCACGAACATCATCGTAGTGCATCTCCAGCGGCACCTCTCCGGGTGCGACGCTGCTAGGTAGGTCATCATACCTCGCCTCAAAGAGCAGGCGCAGCGTGCCCTTGGTAAAATCCTGGCCAGGATACTCCTGGGCGAATTTTTCCCGCAGCGGCAGCGAGTAATGCCTCCAGCCGTCCTTTTCCTGAAAAGCCGGATTCATGACAAAGCGTGCATTCCCCATCTGATACGGCTGCGTATCGACTCCGTGGAGGATATGGCGCAGCTGCACATTCGTGCCCGATGCGGGCGTAAAGATGGCCACGGCCTGCGCATACTGCTTGGAGCAGAGCTTCTTCTCCTGGGCGACGCGGCAGCGGAAGTCGAGCTTCTCGGGCAGGCCCTTGCGGATCACGAGCTCCTGCACCGTGCCAAAGACCCGCAGGCTCACAGGCGGGGCGCTAGCCTCCGCACGGACTTTGGCAAAGTGATTGGTCTTACCGTCCGCAGTCGTCTCAGAGCCCAGGGAGAAAGGCCCCCACTGTAGATTCCCCTCCAGCGAGTGCCAGGGATCAGGCTCGTCAGCCTCGAAATCACCATTCACCAGCTCCACCGAGGGAGGAGGCGCTGCTTTGGGCACGACGGGGCCACCCCAGATGATTTTCCAGCCCAAGGCGAGCACCGCTAAACCGATGATGCCAAACACCAACCACAGCACCCTCATCGATGCCTCTTTTTGGGGTGCGGCTGGTGCATGCTTTTTTTTGCTCATGGGATCAATGTTGGTTACAGGCGGAATCAATGCCGCCCACTGGGGCGGCATGAAATGTCGCTGAAGCAGATGCAAAGCGCAAGCAGCCCGCGACATCGCCACTCCGAAGCCCCCCGCTTCCTGTGTGGAAAACCCATCTGGCAAAAAGCCGCGTCCCGCTCCGCATCCGGTCACAGATTCATCCCAGGAGCACCGCTAGGCAAAAAACCCCGCAGATCCATCCAACCGGCTTTGGGTGAATGGCCACCTCTCCCTTCCCTGAACCCTGTTCATCCACAAAAAGCGGTGGACGAATCAGATTCGCCCACAATTTAGTGTGGCTAAACGACGGCGGCCGCGTTCGAACATCACTCCGTTATGGGCAATCAGAACAGAAAAGCTACGAAGCAAGAGATGGCACACGCACGGCGAGTCATCCGCGAGGCTTTCCCGAAGCTCGTGCCAGTATTCGGTGCTCATAGTGATTACGGCGGCCATCGCGCACCACGCGACCACACCATCGCGTTTCGCTTGCAAGACGAGCACGGGAAGTTTTGCTCGAACGTCATCTGGGTCATGCCCGACTGGTTGGGCGCGTTGACGGTCGCAGACGTGCAGGCGATGGTAGACCGAGCAAACGGAAAACGAAAATGAGAGAGTCCATCACAACTCCGCCTAATCGGGTGGAGGTGACAGGATTGCGCCTGTCACCCCTCCCACACCACCCGGCATGCGGCTTTGACGGCGCTTCGCTTGCCCTGCGGGCAGCCTTCGGCTGGCTATCTCCGCTGCTCTCCGGCTCCCTACGCTCGGCTGAACCGGGTAGCTCCAGTCAGATCACTGAGCTTTGATTTTCACCTCAGCTCCATGATGCAGCTTGGTCCAGTCCGTTGGCCCCCTTCGTCGGCTCTGCCTCATCCCTGGCGGGGCAGCCTGTGGCTATTTATCATCGGCCCTCTCCGGGACTTTGGATACAGCATGGACATCCTTTCCCAGGTGTAGTACTTCTTTTGTCGTATGATGTGGTATGTTGGTTTTGCATTTACTACTGGTTCGCTCGGCAGTGGCTCAACGCCGCTCCCCGAACATGCAGATAGGCTTCGCCAGAAACAGCCCGCGATTCTCATACCCAACTCAACCTACTTATTTCGCAGGGAACGAGTAAAAAGTGCGGGAACGGAGAACTAGCGATGCAGTGCTTATTTGAGTTCAATTCACCTCATGTCTCAAGAAAAAGCATTTTTCCACGGGCTCACCTGTATCCGGATTCAAGCGATACAAGACGTAATGGTTTTCAATTTCTGTATGTGCCAATACATACACAACCCACTTGGTGGAACCGAAAAAAGCCGTGAACCAATGATTGTACGATTTCCCCTCGTGACCTAGGTCTTTGAATATAAAAGCTAATGTTTTAGGGTCCGGTTCCATTAAGGACTTCTCAGCCGCCAGAATTGAAAATTCAGGGTGGTTTCTTTTGAATTCTTTAAAAGTGATTAGCTTTACATCCGCGGCAAGAGTTGCCGCATCGTTGAGGATGAAAGCTAACAAGATTAGCAACTTGATGATTTTATTGTTCATTTATCATTTGCATGTTTTTCCTCCAAACCCAGAGGATGTCCCTGGTGCATATCTCAGTTCGCCCGTATTATTACCTTTCCGAGTTTTCAGCTCTTTCACGAATAGCTCGCTGAGATATTACTCTGCTGCTTCTTCGTTCGGCCAAGCAACGATAGATCAATCCTCCCTTGAACCTCGATGATATGGGCATCCCCGCTAAATCGCCTCCGAAGGAATATTCCACAGTGAGATCGGCATCAGGGATTCACGATCACAACAGCTTTGGAGTTGACCTCTACAAGCAAATATGTCCTCAGGAGGGCGAAGCACACGAGAGATGGTTCGCTAGGCTACAAGCCAGGATTCCTGAGGTGACTGTGGGAGAAGTGCTGACTGATGCCTTGCTCAAGCAGATCGTTGCCCGAACTGAGTATGAGCTGCCAAAAGAACTGATGTCTTTATGGGCGGTGGCACCAGGCATCTCGATTGAGCATCACAACTTCCTGTTCACTCCTGCGGACTTTCTTCGCGAGAACATGTTTTATGTCGATTTTGTGCCTGAGATACCAAAGCAGATGGTATTCGTCGGAGGTAACGACGGCTTCAATGCCGCCGTTGCTCTTGGCGCTGATGACACTTTCGTTTATGAGTGGAGCCATGAGGAGGGTTTTACAGGTCTCAAGGCTGCATCCATCATGCATTACGTCTCAGAGGCCATCGCATGGTATGCGACAACCTTTTCCCCCTTCTGTGTTCGTCGAGGATATGTTCCGAAATGATTTGTCATCGACCAACGCCGAATCGGGTGGAATAGCTCGAATATCTCGCTGAGATATTATTGTTGCCCCCCCTCCCTGGTCCTGGTGGACAAAGTTAAGCGAATCGGCAACAACAATGACAATTTTGAGCCTGGCTACTTATAGACAGGGCAAAAAAGAATCGGTGGACTTCACTTCACGCGAGCGGGTAAAAACACAGCGCTCATGCCATCTCCCGCTCTCCCTCGTCCAGCCCGCCGCGTTTGGATCGAGGCATTCCTCGTCTCCGTGGTCTGCTTCATCGCCTATCTCAGCCTCATCGGTAGGCCCGCTTACAATACCAATGACGACATCGGCATGGATATGATCGCCGCTGGTGTCTGGACGGATCCCGCAGGCTCTCCGCTGCTCGTTTTTATCCATCCATTGTATGGTTGGGTGCTCAGCGGCCTCTATCGCCTAGCGCCTGCGCATGGCTGGCATGGCACGCTGCTCCTTCTCATCGCCTCGCTCTCACTCATGGGCTGGCTGGCGTCCATCCTGCGTATGCGCGGAGATGGGCTGCTGCGTGCGCTGCTATGGATCGCCGCTGCCGTCGCCACTGGCCTGCTGCTGTCGAATCTGCAATTCACGCTCGTTGCGGCCTTTGCCTGCATCGGCGGCGTCACGCTGTGGTGCTCGATTTTGATCCAAAGAGCAGACGAGACCCGCTGGAGCCGTTTTGAGGCCAGCTTCGCCACCGTGCTGCTGGCCGCTGGGGCCATGCTGCGGCTAGAGAGTGCCTGGATGGTCTGGGGCCTCTCCATTCCACTGCTCTGCGGTGTGTTTTGGCTGCTGCGCAGTAGCTGGCGGCGACCACGGCTGTTCATCGCGGCATCGGCTGCGGGGCTGTTTTTGACCCAGACCAGTGCCGAGCTCTGCTACCGGAGCGAAAGCTGGCAACAGTGGAAGCAACTGAACCATGCCAAATCCGAAATCCTCGATACCAAGCGCGTGAAGTGGGACGAGTCCCTTTTCGCGAAGCACGGCTTCGATGCGAACGACTTCAACATGCTCTTCACCTGGCAGTACTTGGATGCAGAGCGCATCTCTCCTGCCAAACCAGCCGCCGTGGTGCAGGAGGCACTCTCGCGCAACTCCAGTGAGGCCAAGCCACCCGCCGTGCAGAGGCCCCTGGCGCGGTTTTTTGCCAAGGTGGTGGAGTACATGCAGCTGCACCCTCTCTACTGGCTGCTCGTAGCGGCTTGGCTCGTCTCCGCTGCATGGAGTCGCCGCCGTGTGGCCGTGAGCGTGCTCACCTTCGCCAGTGCCTTCGCCTTGCTCTACTATCTCGATGTCGTCGTGAATCGGCTGCCCGTCCGCGTGATGGCTGGTGTGGTGCTCTCCGCCCTAGCAGCGCAGTTTTTCATCTCCAGCCTAGCTCCGCAGCCCACCGAGCACACGCCGACGAAGCGTGCGAGCCTCTGGAGTGGTGCTTTGGCCATGCTGCTGGCTCTTTATCCTCTGCACGCCTTCTACCTCTACTGTGTGCAGTGGACCGGCCAAGTGCAGGAGCGAGAGCGCAAGCTCGATGCGATGCTACAAACCTGGAGTCAGCACCTACCCGCCGACGCCATCGTGTACAGCCCCGCAGGTGCCATCGATGTGCGTGACATCTCGCCTCTGCGCTCCACGAAGGACCTACCGCTGCGCCGGGTGCTCTCCGCAGGCTGGCTGAACCAGTCCCCGCTGCTCGATGCACAACTCGCTACCCTCGGTCTTGATCCGAAAGCTGTCTTCCCCTCGCTCGCCCGACAGCCCGCCGTCTATCTCGCAGGCAAAACAAACAAAGAAGAGATGCTTTTCATCATGCGCACGCTCAAGCAAGCCTACCGCGAGCGATACCACCTCACCCTCAGCTACCAACCCGCCGAAAATCTCCCCGGCCTGCTGAAGCTGGTCTTCACCCCCATCACAGACGCTGCACCAGCAAAGTAGATCTCGCTCCGTCGAACATGGAGCCTAGAAACATCCCACGATTTCAACTTTGTGATTCCACAAAAAACGGTGGACGAAGCTGATTCGCCCACAATTGAGTGTGGCTAAACAACGTTCGCCCAACTAGCACGCCGCCCGTGAAACTGAGCTACATTCTTAACTTATTGGTGCTGTTGTCGGCTCCCGCGTTCGCCGCTGAAACTTCCGTGGAGCGCGACCTTTCGGCAGAGTTCGGTTCTTACTCCGGTGGCTTCGTGCTCTACGATGAGGCGCAGCAGCGCTGGCTCCGCTACCAGCCCGAAGAATGCCACACCCGCACTTCCCCGTGCTCGACGTTCAAGGTGCTCAACTCACTGATAGCTTTGGAGACTGGTGTGGCCAGCGGCGCTGATTTCAGGCTCCCTTGGGATGGCACTCGCCGTTCCATTGAGTCTTGGAATCAAGACCAGACTTTGCGGAGCGCCTTTACCACTTCCTGCGTTTGGTATTATCAGGCTTTGGCAACGCGCATCGGGTTGGAACGTTACCAGCAAATCATTCCTAACGTCGGTTACGGCAACAATGACCTGACCGGCGGCGTGACCCAATTCTGGCTTCAGAGCTCTCTGACCATTTCGCCTGACGAGCAGGTGGAGTTTCTGCGCTGCCTTCACGCTCGCAAATTACCCTTTTCCGCCAAGAATGTGGACATGGTGCTCGATATTATGACACTCTCGCAAGCCGGCCAAACGGTCTTCCGTGGCAAGACCGGAAGTGCGAAGAAGAATGTCCCGATCCTCGGTTGGTTTATCGGCAGCGTTACCAGCCCATCGGGGCTTTATCTTTTCGCCACCCGCATCACCGGGGGTGAAAACCCTTCCGGGATCACCGCCCGCAAGATTACTGAGTCCATTCTTTTCACGCTCAACATTCTTCCCAAACATGGAATAGAATAGCATGCGGAAACAAGGTTGTTGCTCCCTAGTGGGGTCGCCATCGCTTGAACTTTGATATGGCGTCGCTCACGCGTCCCTCCCAGAACGAGCAAGCAATCACTCGAGCCAAGCATTCACAACCAAGCCATGAACATAGACCTACCACCGGTTATTGCTGCCTTCTTCCACGCCACCAACACACGGGAGTTTGCGGATTTCCTGTCGCTGTTCACCGCCGATGCCCATGTCAACGACGAGGCCAATGATTACTACGGTGCCGAAATCGCAGCGTGGATTGACCGGGCTACCGCAGACACGAAGCCGACGGTGGACGTGACTGGCGTGACACGCGACGGCGAGCAGCTTGCCGTCACGGCCGGAGTCAGCGGGAATTTCCCCGGAAGCCCGGTGCAGCTTCGTTACTCCTTCACACTCAAGGACGACAAGATCGCTACGCTGCTCATCAAAGCCTGAGCCTAGGCCACCCGTCACACCCCACGATTTCAACGCTGTGAGTCCATAAAAAGCGGTGGACGAATCTGATTCGCCCACAATTGAGTGTGGCTAAACAACGTTCGCCTAATTTCAACGCATCCCATGACTCACACAGAGCCTGCAGCCGTAGTTCAGCGGCAGCTTGACGCCTATAATAGCCGCGACGTCGAGGCACTTCTGTCCATATACGCGGAGGATGCTGAGATGTTTGAGCACCCAGCCACTCTTCTCGCCAGCGGTTCGGCGGTATTGAGGGAGCGTTTCATCGCTCGGTTCCAAGAGCCCAACCTTCATGCACAGTTGTTGAGCAGGATTGTGATGGGCCAGACGGTGATCGATCACGAAGAGATTACCCGCACCTTTCCTGAAGGGTCGGGTCAGCTCAGGATGATTATGATTTATGAAGTCCGAGGAGACAGAATCGCCAGAGTTTGGAGCATCGCTGGAGCCAAGACTCTTGACTGATTTGCGGCTAACCCAATCGCCCTACGATGCCTCGCGTCCTAAGGTTTTGTGATTTTTTAACCGCTAATTTGACGCTGACCCGACGCTAATCCCAAACCAAATATCAGCGTTAAATTAGCGTCATATCAGCGGTTCCATCTCTTGTATTCAACCCTTTGGGTGAGGAGAGGCTTCATACCGGTTTGGCCACACGCTGGGTTCCTCTCGCGGAGCGAGAGGAGTACGTTGCTTCGCGGGAATGGCTCGATTTGGGGAGGGGTTGCGGCTCGGAAAGGGGGTCCGGGGTCTTGGGGGAGGGTGTGGGGATCGAAAACGGGCAGGGTTGAGAGAGTCACGTCTTGCTCATTTGGTATTCGGCCCTACCATCGCGCCCCACTTATGCTACGCGCCGGAATCGTCGGCCTACCGAATGTAGGCAAATCCACTCTCTTTAATGCTGTCACCCGTACCCGAAAGGCGGAGGCGGCAAATTACCCGTTTTGCACCATCGAGCCCAATAATGGGGTGGTGACGGTGCCGGATGAGCGGCTGGCGGTGCTCTCGAAGATCTCTGGCTCGTCCAAGCTGATCCCGGCGGCGATCGAGTTCGTGGACATCGCGGGCCTGGTGAAGGGCGCGAGCCAAGGAGAGGGCCTAGGGAATAAATTTCTGAGCCATATCCGTGAGACGGATGCGATCGTGCATGTGGTGCGCTGCTTTGAAAATGGCGACATCACGCATGTGAGCGGCGCTATCGATCCGGTGGCCGATATCGAGGTGATCAATACAGAGCTGATCCTGGCGGATATGGATGCGATCCAGCGCCGGAAGGATAAGGCCGAGAAGAATGCCAAAAGAGGCGAAAAAGAGGCGAAGGCGGAGCTGGCGATCTGTGAGCGGCTGATCCCGCATTTCGATGCCGGTAAGCCTGCGGTGACGCTGGAGATGACGGAGGATGAGCGGAAGCTGGTGAAGAGCTTTTTCCTGCTGAGCTCAAAGCCCTGTATCTTTGCCTGCAATGTGGCGGAGGGCGATCTGGCCGCTGCCTCGAATGACCCGGATAATCATCCCTTTGTGGGCAAGGTGCGTGAGTATGTGAAGCATGCGCATGAGGCCAGTGCGGTGGTGGTGAGTGCTGCGATCGAGAGTGAATTGATCGACCTGAGTGAGGAGGAGGCAAAGGCTTACCTGGCAGACATCGGTGTGACGGACAGTGGTGTGTCACGCCTGATCAAGGGTGTGTATGACCTGCTGGGCCTACAGACCTATCTGACGACCGGGGAGAAGGAAACGCGTGCATGGACCATCGTGAAGGGCATGAAGGCCCCGCAGGCGGCGGGGGTGATCCACGGTGATTTTGAGCGTGGATTCATCGCAGGTGAAATCGTGCCGTATCATGATCTGGTGGAGCTAGGCTCGTATGCAAAGTGCCGCGAGAAGGGGAAACTGCGCATCGAGGGCAAAGAATACGTCATGAAGGACGGCGACGTGGTGGAGTGGCGATTCAACGTGTGATCACGTCGTCACTTGGAGGCCTCGACCGCGATTTTGATGCCGATTTCCACCGTGGGCTCGGCTTCATCATGCATGGGCGGTGAGGTGGGCTGGCCGCCCTGGGACTTGAAGTCTGTGCCTACGGACCAGAGCAGTCCACGGGAGCGATCATAGAGCAGTGGGCTGGCGGAGAAGGGATCTGGCGGCAGATCGCTGAGGAAGTGCGGTTTCAGCGCATCGAGGGTGACGGGGAGGGTCTTTTGCGCGGCGACATGGCGGTGCAGGGCAAAGAGGGTATTCACCAGCCCGCAGCGTGCACGAGCGAGCGCGAGCTGGGCCGGTAGGGAGCGGTAGCCCGCCATGCGTGCGGCGAAATAGACCTCGCCCTCGGAGTTCGGCTGATAGCCGCGCTGGCGGGCGGAGGATGGGGCCTGGGTGGTGACGAGGCCGGTATTGGCCAGAGGTGCACGTGCCTCCATCTGGAGCTGGCGTATTTCATTGGCAAAGAGCTGGAGCGTGGCGCTGGGCTTGAAGAATAAACGGCCTGGGCGGCGGAGCTGGGCACCGGCGGGCATGGTATCGGGCGGCTCGCCACTCTCCGCACCGAGGAGGAGCTTTTTCTCATGGAAATAGAAGGCTCCGAGGGCCTGGGTGAGGGCCTCCACCTTCGGCTCACGGGCGCTGTACTGGCTCTGGTGCAGGCGCAGCAGGGGCTCTGGTAGGCGTGTGTTTTGCAACTGGGCGGCGAGGGATTGGGCGGCCATCTGGTGTGCCTCCAGCGAGCGTGAGTAAAAGCTGGGCCAGGCCCAGATCTGCTCCAGACGCCAGGCCAGATCTGCCAGATCGACTGCTGCGGTGAAGGCGTCCTCTTCCTGCCCTTTGCGGGCGACATAGGCTGCCTGGGCCTGCTTCACGAGAAAGGCGAGCCGCCAGCGTGAGTCGCTACCGAGATCCGTCATGTGCCACGCGGCATGCGCGGGATGCCAATCGGCCTCCTCCAGCAGATCACGCAGGTTATCGAGCGCAGCACCATTCAAAGTGACGAATTTGGAGAGCGTGGGTGTCTCCCACAGCCACGGTGGTGTGCCGGGTGTCGTGCCCTGTGGGGGCGGGACTAGAGACTCCAGGAAGGTGCGCACCTTCTCCGGCATTTTCGTCACAGCGGTCTGGTCGATGGGGCGGCGTGGGCGGAGATCATCATCTGCACCCGGTTTCACATCATCCAAGTACTGCCACGCGAGAAAGACGAACACCAGCAGCCCCAGGCTGAGAAAAATCATGGCTGGCCAGGCACTGCTGCGCGGCAGATGCAGCGGCGCTGGGCGCTGGGGAGGCGCGGTAGCTGCGGGGCGGGGCTCGGCCTGCCGGCGCGGGGCATGCACAGCAGCGCGGGGCTCCATGACGGACTCTGCACTGCGTCTGCTCTCTAGGCGGTCATCGTTTTCGTCTTCCTGCTCGGCAGGCTCGGTAGCCGTGGGCAGCGGCCGTGCGGCCTGTCGGCGTGGGGCAGGCGTGGGCGGCGGCGGCTCCTCCTGCCTGCGTGGGGCACTGCGCCACTCGTGATCCAGCTCCCACGGCGACGGCGGCCTGCCGCGTGCCGCACGGGGAGCGGCGGGTGGCGGGGTGGAGTGCGAGGGAGTCAACATGCGGAGCGCACTAAGAACGCATGGCCCGCACACGGTCAATCAGCCAGACCTCAAGAGTAGCTTGCGCAAGTGGCAGAGCGGGTTAGTATCGCCACCCTTGCCTCCCGGCATACATGGTGACCGTAGTTCAAAGGTAGAGCCCCAGATTGTGATTCTGGTTGTTGCGGGTTCGAATCCCGTCGGTCACCCCATTTTTTTCTGGCACGCGGCGCATGGCCCACGCTAACAAGTAAGCCTCTCCCCGCGCATGGACTCCACGCCTGACAGCATCCTCGGCCACATCTTCCGCGAGCCCCGCCTGCTCGCAGAGGCACTCACGCATGGTAGCGTCAGTTACGAGAGCCAGCGGGCCGGCATGGACAATCAGCGCCTCGAATTCCTCGGCGATGCGGTGCTCCAGCTCATCCTCAGCCATGTCTTGTTCGCTCGGCTGCCAGAGGCCGATGAGGGCCGCCTCACAAAGACTCGCGCCCATGTCGTCAGCACCAAATCGCTCGCAGCACTCGCCCGGCGGCTCGGATTAGGCCGTTTTCTCTTCATGGGCCGTGGTGAGGAGGCCAATGGTGGCCGTGATCGCGACTCCTCACTCGCAGATGCTCTGGAGGCTGTCATCGGTGCTGTGTATCTCGATGCGGGTCTCACTGCGGCCATGGACTTCGTCCAGCGTGTGATCGGCGATGAGCTAGAGGACATCCTGCGTGGCTCTGGTGACTCCAATCCCAAAGGCGACCTCCAGGAGAAGCTGCAAGCCGTCAATGCCATCGCCCCGCACTACCGCATCCTCTCGCAGAGCGGCCCCGATCACGCCAAGACCTTTGAGGCTGCGGTAAGCTGGCAGGGCATCGAGCTAGGACGTGGCAGCGGCAAAAGCAAAAAAGAAGCAGAAGTCCAAGCCGCCGAGGCCGCCCTCTGCCGGGATGATTTGGCCTCACTCCTCACCTCAGCCACACCGTGAGTAACCTGTGCCTTTCCCGACCAACAATTCCCCTGAAGCTGTGAGTAACTGTGCTTTTCCTGAGATTGACCTGCTTCCTCACACTCACTCGCAAAAGCATTCACAACAACACTGCCTGTGGAACGCTGCATTTCTAGGCGCAGAACACACTTCTTGCGCTTCTTCACAGCCCTTACGGATATGGATGAATCCATAAATTTACCTTCATCTTTAATACAGCATGTGAAGAACTCATTTTCAGAGCCTTCAGCAGCCTACAAACAGCTCTCCACCGCCAATTTGCAACACCACGCTCTGCGCACCGTCTGAGTGCTGCCCATGATGGACTCCCTCATCGAACTGCTACGGCAGCAACTCAACAATCAAGTCTTTGCCGGAGGTGTCGCCCTGGGGATCACAGGCTTCCTCCTCGCACTGATCCACCGCCTCGGGCCAGTCATCTGGGGCTTCCTGAAGCGCCTCTTCGTCGTCACTGCGGTGATCGACAGCCGCAACGACATCTTCCAATCCGTCATCAAGTGGCTCAATGAGCTGCCGTATAGCCGCCGCACGCACTTCTTTGCCGTCACGCAGGAGCACGCCTCCTCACAGACAGCTGGGCGCATCCCACGCCTGCTCTACAGTCCAGCGCCGGGCTTTCACCTCATGCGCCGCGGCTTTCACCTCGTCTGGATCGAGCGCACACTCGAAAAGGATCAGATGCAGGTCATCGAGACACTCCGCATCTCCATGCTCCTCGCACGGCGAGAAGACTTTGAGATGCTCATCCGCGACATCGTCCAAGCGAACTACGGCCAGTGGATCGGCCGCACGCAGCTCTTCACACCTGACCCCTGGGCAGATGAATGGCGCCTGCACACCACCAAGCCAAAGCGTGCCCTCACCTCCGTCGTCCTGCCCACCGGCGTGCGGGACCGCATCTTGGAGGACATCCGCCGCTTTCATGCCAGCAAAGAGCGCTATGAGTCCCTGGGCATCCCCTGGCGGCGTGGCTACTTGCTCTTTGGACCACCCGGTACTGGCAAAACCAGCCTCGTCTTTGCCCTT
Organism: Verrucomicrobiaceae bacterium; assembly: GCA_016713035.1. Classification (NCBI taxonomy): domain Bacteria; kingdom Pseudomonadati; phylum Verrucomicrobiota; class Verrucomicrobiia; order Verrucomicrobiales; family Verrucomicrobiaceae; species Verrucomicrobiaceae bacterium. The sequence goes on along the minus strand of JADJPW010000007.1, from coordinate 358,379 downwards.
GCTGGTGAGCTGGACCTCAACATCTGCACACTCAGCCTCACACACCGGAAGCTGAATGATCAAAACCTCGCGGACATGCTGCAAAGCACCCCGCCACTCTCCATCATCCTGCTGGAGGACGTCGATGCCTTCTTCCAGGCACGGACGAAGCAGGATACCAAGATGGAAATCAGCTTCAGTGGCCTGCTCAATGCCATCGATGGCGTCGCTGCACAGGAAGGCCGCGTCGTCTTCATGACCACCAATCACCGCGAGCTCCTCGATCCCGCGCTCATACGTCCAGGTCGCATCGACGTCGCCTTCGAGCTCGGAAATGCCGGCTCAGAGGAGCTGCGTGGCATGATGTTGCGATTCTTCCCCACCGCCGCAGGCCCAGAGCTAGACGCCATCATCGACCACTACGTCCCCGGCAGCCTCAGCCCCGCCCAGATCCAGCAGCTCCTCCAAGATGAGCACACCGCCCCCGCCGCCCTCGAATCCCTGCGCAAACTCGTCTGGGGGTGAAGAATAATAGGCGGTGGGCGCTGATTCTCAGAAAGTACAAACAATACGGAACCAAGTAAAAAAACCATAGCGTTACCTCAAGGGAACTGCTTTGATGCGGGCGCTGTGATTTGAGGAAGTCGCAGCACCTCGTTTCGTCCCGAGACTCTAAAATCCAACAACACCACTCTTATGGTCGAATATCATCGCTCCAATCACGGCGACGGCAGTACTGCCGCGCTCTCTGCTCCGCGCATCTGCATCGTCGGCGTCGGCGGCTCCGGCTCCAATGTCATTGACCGTATCACGCTCGATCGCATCGTCGATGCCACACTCGTCTGCATGCACACAGACGTGCGCGTGCTCGGCCACAGCATGGCACCCGTGAAGGTCCAGCTCGGTGTGGAAATCATGAAGGGTATCGGCGCAGGTGGTGATCCAGATCTCGGACGCGAGGCCGCTTTATTCAGCCGTGAGCAGATTCGCCAGTCCATCGACGGGCATGACATCATCTTCATCAGCGCCGGTCTCGGCGGCGGCAGTGGCAGTGGCGCTGCACCCGTCATCGCAGAGATCGCGAAGAACACGGGTGCCCTCGTCATCGTCGTGGCCACCATGCCCTTCAGCTTTGAAGGACGCCGCCGTCTCGGGCAGGCAGAAGAAGCGCTCGAGCTCCTGCAAAAGCGCTGTGATGCGCTCATCCTCTTTGAGAACAATCGCATGGGCGAGCTCGTCCTACCGAAAGATGGCATCCAAAAGGCCTTCACCCAGGCAGATCAGCTCATCGCCCAGGCACTCCGCGCTGTCTCCACCATCACGGCGACGCCAGGCATCGTCAAACTCGGCCTCGATGACCTCACCTCCGCACTCCGCACGGCCAATGGGCGCTGCCTCTTCGGCTTTGGCGAGGCACGCGGCCAGAATCGCGGCACCGAGGCGGTCAAAAAAGCCCTCAAGAGCCCCCTCATCGACCAAGGCCGCCTTTTGAGCCACACACAGACCCTCCTCGTCCATGTCGCGGGTGGAGAGTCACTCACGCTCATCGAAGTCGAAGGCATCATGAAGAGCCTCGGCAAATATGTGCCTGACAGCACACACATGCTCTTTGGGCTCGCCGTTAATCCGAAGCTCGGTGACTCCGTCGCCGTCACGCTCATCAGCTCCCTCGGCCTCACGCAGCTCAATGCACATGCTGCTGCTGCGCCCCCTGCGGAGATGATGCCCACTGCGCCCGCCAAGCGTGAAAAACGCCTCACCACGCCGCCACCGCCACCAGCTCCCGTGAACGATTTGCTCTTCAGAGAAGAAGAAATCGTCCCACCGGCCCCAGAGCCCGAAATCATCGAAAAAGTCGAAAACCGCGAGGAACCCGCTCCTGAGCCCGAAATGGAAGAAATCGCTCCAGAGCCGGAAATCACTGCCCCAGAGGCCGAAATCGAGCCTGAAATGGCCGATGAAGAGCCTGAGGAGGCCTATACACCCCCTCCCGCACCTCCTGCGCCCGTCATCACTGCCCGCGAGAGCAAGCCTCTCGCCACCGTGGTCTCACGCACCGTCACCCTGCAAACCGATCCACCCCCCGTGCAGGACGACATGCTGGTCTTTGAAGATGCGCCTGCCGCTCCCGCGCCCAAGCCCGCACCTGCCAGCCGCCGCACCATCGCCATTGAGCAGCCCAGCCTCGATCTGACCACCGAGCAAGATCGTGGCCGCTTCAAGGACACAGAGCCCTCCGTCGTCGAAGGCGAGGATCTCGATGTCCCCACCTGGAAGCGCATCAAGATGAAGCTCAAACGCTGAATCCGCCTATGAACTGCCCGTGTGGCATCCTCGCGCTCCTCTTCGCCACCTCTGCGGCGGCGCAGATCGCCACACCCACCACGCCATCCCGCTTCAGCCAGCGTGAAGTCACTGGTGGCAGCAGCACCGGCACTGCCAGTGTCAATGTCCAGGCACCCAAGGGTGACTCCACCGCACGTCTCGTCAGTCATTATTCCTTTGGCGAGGCCCGGCAGTGGAAGAGCACGGATGGCCGCAGCCTCATCGGCAAAATGATCGCCTTTGAAGACATCATCATCGAGAAAAAAGCCGCCACTGCCGGAGAGGCTGCCGCCGCGCTCAAGACCGCACCCGCGCCGCCTCCACCGGCCAAATTCACGCTCCTACGCGATGGGAAAATCCGCCTGCTCGTCAACAACAAGCCCTTCGAGATCCCTCTCGATCGTCTCAGTGACGAGGACCGTGCCTTTGCGAAGAAAGTCGATGATACGGTGAATCCCAAAGCAGGGAGCCAGTAAGGGCACCGCAGTGCCTACTGCTCCCACGCCTTTGCCCTTTCCAGCGCACGGGCCCAAGTCGCCATCACCTGCGCTCTCGCCGCTGGTTTGAGCTTTGGTTTGAAGCGCTGGTCTGCCTTCCAGTGCTTGGCGAAGTCGCTTGTGCTCTTCCAGAATCCCGTGGCCAGTCCAGCGAGGCATGCGGCACCTAGCGCCGTCGTTTCATTCACCTTCGGACGCACCACAGGCACACCGAGCAGATCTGCTTGGCGCTGCATGAGTAGGTTATTGAGTGAGGCCCCGCCATCCACGCGGAGCTCCTTCAGCCGGATGCCAGAGTCTGCCTGCATGGCAGTCAAAATATCTGCCACCTGGAGTGCGATGGATTCCAGTGCAGCACGGGCAATGTGTGCCCGTGTGGTGCCGCGTGTGATGCCCACCATGGTGCCGCGTGCATACGCATCCCAGTGCGGAGCACCCAGCCCGGCAAATGCCGGCACGAGAAACACACCACCCGTGTCTGGCACACTCGCCGCGAGTGACTCCACCTCCGCAGAGCTCTGGATGATGCCCAGACCATCTCGCAGCCACTGCACCACCGCACCTGCGATGAAGACGCTGCCCTCCAGTGCATACTCCGTCTTTCCACCGATGCGCCACGCCACCGTGGTGAGCAGTTTGTTTTTGGAGGTGATCGGCTTGCTGCCGGTATTCATCAGCATGAAGCAGCCTGTGCCATACGTGTTCTTCACCATGCCGGGCTGCGTGCACACCTGGCCAAAGAGCGCCGCCTGCTGATCACCTGCGATGCCGGCGATGGGGATACTGCCGCCGAGCAGCGTCGTCTCACCGAAGCTGCCGCTGCTGTCACGCACCTCTGGCAGCATGCTGCGCGGAATGCCGAAGAGTTTGAGCAGCTCCTCATCCCAGGTGCCTTTACGGATGTCGTAAAGCATGGTGCGTGAGGCGTTGCTCACATCCGTCGCATGCACGGTGCCACCCGTGAGATTCCACAGCAGCCAGGTGTCGATGGTGCCAAAAGCGAGGCGGCCCTTTGCCGCGAGCTGGCGGGCTCCCTTCACATTTTGCAGCATCCACTGCACCTTCGTGGCGGAAAAGTAGGCATCCACCACGAGGCCAGTTTTCTTGGTGATCATGCGGTCGAGTTTTTTCTTCCGCAGCGCATCGCAGGCCGGTGCCGTGCGTCGATCCTGCCACACGATGGCATTGCAAATGGGCCAGCCTGTCTCGCGATCCCACACCACCGTCGTCTCACGCTGATTGGTGATGCCGATGGCGGCCACCTCTGCTGCTTGCGCCTTCGCTTTGCTCAGTACCTCGCGTGCGACACCGAGCTGCGTGTCCCAGATGGCCTGCGGATCATGCTCCACCCAGCCCGGCTTCGGGAAAATCTGTGGGAACTCCTTCTGCGCCACCGCGACGACTGTGCCATCGTGATTGAATAAAATAGCACGCGAGCTGGTGGTGCCTTGATCGAGAGCGAGGATGTATTTCATGGCTGCGACATGTTTTAGCGGGTCGCCGCATCCGCCGTCAAGACTGGAGGGCTCAGCCTCTCTTTTTCTGCCTTGTGCCCGGAAAGCCTGCCTTCGCGTGCTTCACCATCTCTGCGAAGAGCGTCTGCCCGATGCCCCTCACCCGTGTGACATCCGTGACCCGCGCAAAAGGCCGCGCTGCGATGATGGCCTCTGCTTTGGCCTCACCGACTCCTGGCAGCGTCATCAGTGCTGACTTGCTGCCAAAGCCCAGTAGATCCTGCAAAGCATACCGCTGCGCATCTGTCATGCTCTGTGCGATGGCCTCGATCATCGCCGGAGTGCGCGGCTCTGCGGATGGCTCCGCCCCCAGTGCCCACGGAGTGAGCATCAGCAGGACCAGGAGGCGGCACCAGCGCATGATCAGCAGCAGCGGCTTATTTCTTCTTCGTAGTCGTGCTCTTCTTCTTTTTCGGCTCTTCCTTCTTCTTTGTGTCGCCTTTGGGAGCCTCACTCTTCGCCGCATCCGCTTTGGGGAAGCCCGCCTTCGCATACGCGACCATTTCTGCGAACGTACCCTCACCGACGCCATCGACTTCCGCCGCATTTGTCACATCTTTAAAGGGGCGAGCTTTCTTGATCGCTGCAGCACGGGTCTCACCGATGCCGGGGATCGCCACCAGGTCGGCCTCGCTACCTGAATTCAGCAGATCGAGCAGTTTTGTGCGCTGCGTCGGAGTGAGGTTTTTTGCGATAGCCTCGATCTTGGCCGGGCTTTTTTCCGTGGCCTCGACGGGGGCTTTTTTCGGGGTGGATTTCTTCTTCGCAGGCGCATCTGCGGCCTGGACCGCAAGGCTGAGGAAGGAAACGGCAAGGAGTGATAGCAGCGTTTTCATGGGATTTGTCGTATAACAAAAAGGCCCACTCCTTGGCTACAAAAATCCTGCCGCGCAGCCGCACCCGCAACAGCCGCACTGGCTATAATCTGCCCGCAAACGTGGAATTGGCATTTTGGGCGATGATTGAATAGGATCGCCCCGCACACATCCAAAACGACCGCCATGCAAAACAACCCTCCCTCCGCCACCACCTCCTCCTCGCTGCCAAAGCGCTCCCTCTGGCGGCACCCGCTCGTCATCACGCTCTGCGTGCTCCTCGGTCTGGCCGGCATCGCCACCGCCGCCGCAGGCATTTGGTGGAAGACCAACTTCGACCCTGATCCCTTCAAGCCCGTGGCCCTCACCGCGCAGGAGCAGCAGGAGTTCGACACCAAGCTCGCAGCCTTCAGCGGCGAAAAGCCACCCGCTGCACCCGCGAGTGTCCCCACACCCGATGTCCCCGCTCCCACACCCACCACCGATCTGCAAAAGCGCACCCTCGTGCTCACGGAAAACGAAGTGAATGCCTGGCTCGCCAAAAACCAGTTCGGCGAAAACGTGCAAGTGCGCTTCGAGAACGGCAAAATCGCCGCCGATGCCATCCTCGTCCTGCCCGATGATCTGCCCATGCTCGCTGGCCAAAAAGTGCGCATCAAGCTCGCCCTCGCTGCCCATCTCGATGACGTCAGCCGTCACTTTGCCATCCTCGTCGAAGACGTCACCGTCGGCGGCATGTCCCTCCCGAACGCCTGGATCGGCGAGCTCAAAGGCACCAACCTCGTCGATCAATCCGCCAAGATCGACCCCGCCACCGAGCAGTTCCTCAAAGGCATCCGCCACTTTGAGATCCGCGATAGCCACGCCGTCGTGACCCTCAACGAATAAGACCCCATCCTTCCCCCAAAACCCGGGCCTGCTCTTGCACTCGTACTGCTTGAGCAGGCCTTCGCCTTTTTGGGCTCCCGCATCCCTGTCGGCTACCACCAGCGCAACACCAAGCACATAAGGGTGCGAAGGAGCTAGAGCCGGGGTTATTCTGCTGCGCAGGCTCTGCGGTTTGGCTTCGCTGAGGTGATGCCGCTCTTCGCGGCCTAGAAGGGTTCAACGACAGGGGCCTTTGCTGGCTCGCTTAGGCTCGCAGCAATGCACCCTTCAATATTCGCCCTCGTGGTTGAGATGTGTCTTATTGATCAGCTATAAAAAGCGAATGTCGGCCGCTCGCAGCCGCTCGTCGATAGAAGTCTTTGGTCTCTTTAAAGTAGTCCCAGGTATACTCAAAGTCATCCTCAGACATGAAAATACCGTATTCATCCTTCGGCAAGGCCCAATACTTCTTGTGAAGCCAATCACGATCTAGGTGACGAATGGCCAGATCAACCTCCCTCACATCTTCTGGAAAGCACAGGCCAACGATCCAGTTGTCGGCTGTGTCGAATTCCTGGACACCAAGAATGCATTTAGCCATCGGATCCGATGGATCGGGCAGCATGTAACCATTGGTGAGACAACGATGAATGGCATCCCAACTCTTGTCGACAGATGTCACCCAATCCGGTTCGCAGCGAATATACAAAGTCTCGTTTGCAAACTCCATCATTTCGTAACTGTCTGAAGCCAATGAAGCAAACTCACTGACATCAGCATCAGTGAGACCGAGAAAGTAGCCGCGACAGGACATGGAGAGACTCTATTTCTTGGGCGAATCTGATTCGTCCACTGAATAAGTTGCCAGGCTCAAAATTGTCATTGTCGTTGCCGAATCGCTTAACTTTGCTCACCAGGGTCCAGGGAGGGGGCAACAATAAAATCTCAGCAAGCTATTCGTGGTGTTGGCTGTGCTCAGGAGTCCTCTCCAGGTTTGGACGGTTCAACGGTACCCCTGCTGACCCACAGTGCGCGTAGGGCAAGGACAAAGGTAAAGAGTGGAACAACCAGAAGGGCCTGGAGTCCGTCGGAGAATCTCGTCAAGACACGAACAAGGGTGTTCCAAGTGCTCTGCCCGGACTTCCAAGCCAGTCTAGCTTCATTCTGTGCACTTTCGATAGTCGAGGATCGCTGTATGCGTGATTCGATCTTCTGTGCTGTCTGCCGAGCGGTCTCCTCAGTTCCCTTGAGAGCAGTCGCACGACTTGCGAAGTGAATGCTTAAGACACCCAACGTGGCGAACACAACGATATGCATCGCTGCGATAACCTTGAGTACTTGCCTGAGTCTATCAGTGGTAGTCATGTCCTAGTTCGTGGAGCGTGGTCTTGTAGTTTGGCCGAAGGATGAGCGCATGCATCCATACTACCGTTTGGCGAAAGTCGTCAGTGGCTTCCCCTCCAAAAAGAGAAGCCGTGTCTCGGGGCCCTCCAGAAGGTGCTGCTCCATGTGGGGTGCCAGTTTTTCCGGCTGGCGGGGGAACATCTCGGCGAGCTGGAGCAACAACTTTGTTTGGGCATGCTATTCTTAGCCATATCAACGAAAAAGCTCCAACACGTAATAGACGACTGCGAGAATGAAGCCGAGAAAAGGCACCGCCAGCGGACGAGCAAAGTTGAGCGTCCAGCCAAGGCCCCGGATGCGCTTCGGAACGAAGATACGCGGATCTGATCTGCAAAAGTAGATGAACCCGAGTTTCCAGTTGTTAGCGTCGAAGTAATTTCGATCAAATGTCGATGTGCTCATGGCGTCCATGTGGTTTGGAGTTCAGAGTCTGTCTGAGAGACAGGGCGACGTATTGGTTGAGCGAACAAATCGGATGAGAAGCACCTTTGTCGGCTTTGTAGCAAATGCTCGTCATGGTTACTTCGTCATCATATCCTGCGAGTTGATATTGTATCCCTGCAAAGTACAGGACCCTCCCGAAACGACAAAAGTAAAAGTCTCCACTCCCTTCCCTTGTTCAAACTCAGTGTTCTGAGTGATGACCACTGAAGTCTTCATGTTGAAGGTATTCACCCTCCAACCAGCACCGTTTGAATGCATGTGTTTGCCCAATTTGCGATGGATGGCTTCCAGTAGCTTCAAAAAGTCTGCCTCTGTGGCGGCGGCTCTTAAATCGGGGTGAGCGGAGTTGTAGAGCTCTTTGAACTTTTGCTCGTTGAACTTCTTGTGGAAGTCCACGATCGCAGTGTCCGCAAGTGACTTGGCCTGCGTCATGTCCTTGCATGAGGTGAGGGATAGAAGCCCGGCTAGGAGTGTGAGGATGAGTCTGCGATTCATGGTTCGTGGAGTGTTGAGGTAGGAGAATGTTTGTTTAGCTACACAAAATTTTGGACGATCCAGATTCGTTAACAGAATAATATCTCAGCAGGCTATTCCTCTGGAACCGCCCGGTTCGGAAACCCATGCCGGGTGGTGTGGGAGGGGTGACAGGCGCAATCCTGTCACCTCGACCCGATTCGCCCCTGTTGGTCCTCTGGTGATGTTCATGCCTCACCCTCCTTGGAGCGTCCAAACAGACGCCGAAACAGGCGCTCTGCTGGATCAACGCATAGGTGTAAGGCTGCGACGATCGTGGGCGGCCAAAGCCAAGCCCACTCGAAAGGGGAACCAATCGCTCGATAGAACGGATCTATGATATGATGGGCAGTGGGCGCAAAGACAATGAAAAGGAAGAAAACCTCAAGGATGGTCAGAGGGAATAGACCAACTCGGAAGCAAAACCAAGCCGCAAGCCCTATGGTGAGCCAAGCGATGACAAGCGGATAGCCCACAGTGACGAGGGACCACCGCTCCAAGAGCGATTGCCGTCCGAAGAAGACCAGACCAATCGTGACTAGTAGCCAAGAAAACGCGGCCACTCGATGACGAATCCCAAAATCCCGCCGAATGGTGAACCAGCTCCAAAACAGCGGGAGCACGAAGACGCCGAGCCAGAAGAAGGTGCGTTCTCGTGTGTCTCTCATGGCGATGGACTCGGTTGGTTGGGCGAACGTTGTTTAGTCACAATAAACTGTGGGCGAATCAGATTCGTCCACCGTTTTTTGTGGACCAACAAAGTTGAATAAGTAGCCAGGATCAAAGTTGTCATTGTTGTGGCCGATTCACTTAATTTTGCCCTACAGGGTCCAGGGAGGGGAACAACATAATATCTCAGCAAGCTATTCCTAGGACGCTGAGCCGACGAAGGCGGCAACGATCTGGATCAAGCTGCATCACGGAGCCGAGGTGAAAATCAAAGCTCAGTGATCTGACTGGAACCGCCCGGTGCGGAGCCGCATGCCGGGTGGTGTGGGAGGGGTGACAGGCGCAATCCTGTCACCTCCACCCGATTAGCCTTTGATTTGAGTCATGACTTCTTGATTCCAATTGTCCATGCTTCCGATGTTGCTGGAGTCTCATACATTGTGCCGCCTCCAAAATTTGCATGCATCCCGCCGTTATTCCGTGAGGAATGGGTTGGTTCTGGATCCTTATGACTTGGATTGAACCAAGGCTTCTTAATTTCGCTCCCGTCAACGTCCAACCAAACATGTTTCTCAAAGTCGAACGACACACCGATCCAAATGGTGTTATCCTTGCGGAGCCTGTTGATTTTCTCTCTCGCGCCCTCATTGGTTAAAAGCTCGTGTGAAAGCATGGTCAGGTCATTCTCCGAACACCACTTCACCGCGTCAGCCCATTTCAGCTTGCCTGGGCTCAATACCATCTGCGAACCTCTGAAGGAGATGTCATCAGCCTTCGTGTCGGGAGGTTGGGTAACAGCAGACGACTGAGGCGTAAGAGACTTCAGTTCAGTATCTACGGCTATAGCCGCTTCAAGGTTGCCCTCCTTGGTATAGCGCAACTTCAGCGCTCTCAGTGCATCGTCATACTTCTTGTCTAGCGGCGCGTTTGCCTGCTGTTTGGCGCGCTGCCAACTCTCCCTGAGTCTCGACAAGTCGGGTGGATCGGCTGCCTGAGTCTCCTGTCCGAAGACGAACAGACTAAGTAATGCGAGTATCGCTCTGGTCATTGGTGTTCTGCGCATGGTGGTGACTTCGTTTCTTGGGCGAACGTTGTTTAGTCACAATAAATTGTGGGCGAATCTGATTCGTCCACCGTTTTTTGTGGATTAACTGGGTTGGGTTGGGTTGGGGTTCCGGGTTCCAGGTTGTTACGGTGTGGGTGGCGGTGGCGGAGGTGGCGCGGGGTCTTCCGGCGACTCGGGGTTCTCCAGCAGGTGCTGCTGCATGTAGAGGGGCAGCTTTTCGGGCTGGCGGGGGAACATCTCGGCGAGCTTGATGAGATTGAGGAAGAGCATGAGTTGCAGGTTTTCGCGGGCCAGCTTTTTGCCTTCTTGCGTGACGGTCTTGGCGCCGGTGGTGGCCTCACTGGCGGTGTAGAGGGCGGTCCACTGGGTTTTCAGGTTCGTGGCGGCGGTGACGGTGGCCGGGGCGAGGGAGGCGGCATTGGCCTGCGCGGCGGCGAGCAGGGTGCCGAGATGGGAGTCGAGCTGGTCGTCGCGGCAGGTGCCGAAGACCGTGCGGCCCTCTGGCAGCGCCTCGATGAGTTTGGGCGAGTTCGCACCAAAGGCGGCGATGAAGCCGGCCTCGATGCGTTTGACCTCCGGCGGCACCGTTTCGGCGCGGAAGGCATCCTTGGCCGCTTTGGCCGCCATGCGGGCACCGAGCCGCGTCTGGTCCTGCGTGACGCAATCCGCCACCTGAGCTAGCGCGGGCGTGGTGGCGGCGAGGCGGTCAGTGAGTTCGCCACCGGGATTATTGGCCACCGTGCGCTGCACATGGTCGGTGGTGAAGGCGACGAGCTCATCCATGCTGATGTTGGGATCGTCGAAGGGGTTTTCGAGGAAGGAGGTGAGCGTTCTCATATGGGTAGGATGGGCGTCGGGTGAGTCCCAGCGCACGCCAGAGTCGAAAAAGGCGAAACCAAAGCGTGCCATAGCAGGTGAATGGGGTTGGTTATTTGGAGATTAGCGAAAAAAGTCTGTTGCAGACAAGGAAAATGACGAGCAAGGAATGTGGTTTAATTCCGTAAAAATACGAAAAAGCCCCGTAAAATCAGAAACTGCCGGAAAATCACCTTTTCACGCCCTCAAGCCCCCAAACCCGGCGGGAAAACGGTTGGAGAGCAGCTCAAGGCCTGTGAGTGACCGGGGAAGTGTCTGGAAAGCAGCTCAAGGCCTGTGAGTGGCCGGGGAAGTCTTTGGAAAGCAGCTCAAGGCCTGTGAGTGACCGGGGAAGTGTTTGGAAAGCAGCTCAAGGCCTGTGAGTGACCGGGGAAACGTTTGGAAAGTCGCTCAAGGGCTGTGAGTGACCGGGGAAACGTTTGGAAAGCAGCTCAAGGGCTGTGAGTGGCCGGGGAAACGTTTGGAAGGCGGCTCAAGGCCTGTGAGTGGCCGGGGAAACGTTTGGAAGGCGGCTCAAGGGCTGTGAGTGGGCGGGGAAGTGTTTGGAAAGCAGCTCAAGGCCTGTGAGTGACCGGGGAAGTATTTGGAAAGCCGCTCAAGGCCTGAGAGTGACCGGGGAAGTGTTTGGAAGGCGGCTCAAGGCCTTTGAGTGGCCGGGGAAACATTTGGAAGGCGGCTCAAGGCCTGTGAGTGACCGGGGAAGTCTTTGGAAAGCGGCTCAAGGCCTGTGAGTGGCCGGGGAAGTCTTTGGAAAGCGGCTCAAGGCCTGTGAGTGGCCGGGGAAGTCTTTGGAAAGTCGCGGAAGGCCTGCGGAATTGATTCGATGTCTTTAAACACCCACGGGTGAAGGCTCGCGGCAGCGTTTTGGAGTGCGCCAGTCCTCTGGCGCTTTCGAGCGTGGCCAGTCCTGCGGAAAGCTCCACAGGGGTGGAGCAGTCCCGAACGCTGTCGCGCCACGCCGACACGGAAGGAACAAGATCAAGAACCGGAAGGGCGGCTCCAGCAGGTGAAGAGGGCTTCTTGGGTGCTGCCCATGGCCTGAATGAAGGCACCGTGGTCGAAACCAGGGAGGGCGAGGAGGAGGTCGGCGAGTTCTTTTTCGCCACTGGCACCATGGGGGATGGAGCAGCCACCGGAGGTGCCGTGCAGGAGCCAAAAGGCATCAGGAGCGAAAGGGCCATCGCTGGTGGTCAGGATGTCCACTTTTTGGAGGTCGGCCCAATCGACACGTTCGGAGGTGTCATCTGGCCGGTAACAGATTACAAAGGTGTCCGTGATGGCGAGGACGTAATACCGCTCCGGCGGCAGCGGCGGAGGCGGGGGATCATCATCCATCGGGGCATCGGTCAGTTCTTCGACAGGTGCGGCCTGGGCGGGAGGCGGCGTGTGCTCCAGCGGGCGTTCCGAGAACCCGCTCGTGAGCTTCCCCACGATCCAAAAGGCCAGGAAGATGCAGAGGATCAGGCCCAGGAGAAGAAGGAGGGTTTGCGGGCTCATGGCGGGTAAGGGGAGGAGAGGTAGTATCCAAGGAGAGGCCACTTGCCAAGTGCCGCTCCTTGCCGAATAGCCGTGTCGGCTGTTGGTCTTGCGCTTTACGAGCAGTTGGGAACTTTTAAACCGCTGATAGGACGCTAATCAGACGCTAATCCCAAACTCTTGATCAAGCGGGATTTGCAGAGCAAAAGGTTCGAGGACGAAGCAGGCGGAGCGGAGCGGATTGGAAGACTCTGTGAACCTCTGTGCCTCTGTGGTGAACTTCGGGGAGACGGTGGCGGATCACCTGCGGTGGGCGGGGAAGGGGAGGAGCTTTTGGACTTCTATGCTTTGTGTCGTTGGGTGTTGGGATTTTTTAACCGCTAATTCGACGCTAACATGACGCTAATCCCCCCAATCAAATATCAGCGTTAAATTAGCGTCCTATCAGCGGTTTAGATTCCCCCGAAGCATTACTTCTCACTTCTAACGTCTGACCTTCTGGGGGCTCGGAGCGGGAGGATCGAGGACGAGTTCGAGGAGGAGGACGAGGACGAAGTTGGCCGTGCGGAGCGGCTTGGACTCTACGCCCTTGGCTCTACGCTCTCCGCTTCTCCACTGCCGCGTTTGAGCATGATGCCCAGAAGGGCGATGTCGGCGGGGGTGACGCCTTGGAGTCTGGTGGCTTGGCCGAGGGTGGTCGGTTTGGCGGCGGTGAGGCGGTGGCGGGCTTCGGTTTTGAGGGCGGTGAGGGCGGTGTAATCGAAGTCGGTGGGGATGATTTTTTCCTCCATCCGGGCGGTGCGGGCGACCATGTCCTCCTGCCGGGTGATGTAGCCGGCGTATTTGATGTCGTTTTCGACCAAGGACCAGACTTCGGCGGTGAAGCGGTCGCGCAGCTCGGCGGGCAGGGAAGCGGGGGTGTTTTCGGGCCGGCGGAGCCATTTTTCGGCGGAGAGGCCGTCGAGGCGGGTTTCGGCCAAAAGAGCCTTCGCGGCGGAAATGGCGTCGATTTTGGCCTGGGTGTGCTTTTGGCGAAAATCGGAGACGAGGCCGATCTGGGCGGCGAGGGGGGTCAATCGGAGGTCGCAGTTGTCCTGGCGGAGGAGGAGGCGGTATTCGGCGCGGGAGGTGAAGAGGCGGTAGGGCTCGGTGGTGCCTTTGGTGACGAGGTCGTCGATCATGACGGCGAGGTAGGCCTGGCTGCGCTGGAGGAGGAATGGGGGGCGGCCCTGGACCTTCAGGGCGGCATTGGCCCCAGCGATGAGGCCCTGGCCGGCGGCTTCTTCATAGCCGGAGGTGCCATTGATCTGCCCGGCGAAGTAGAGGCCGGAGACACGCTTCGTCTCCAGGGTGGGTTGGAGCTGGGTGGGCGGGCAGTAGTCGTATTCGACGGCGTAGCCGGGGCGGACGATCTCGGCATTCTCCAGGCCGGGGATGGACCGGATGAAGTCATACTGGACCTCGAAGGGCAGGGAGGTGGAGACGCCGTTGACGTAGAATTCGCGGGTGTGGCGGCCCTCCGGCTCCAGGAAGATCTGGTGGCGCTCCTTTTCGGCAAAGCGGACGACCTTGTCCTCCACGGAGGGGCAGTAGCGGGGCCCCACGCCCTCGATTTTGCCCGAATACATGGCCGATTTGTGGATATTGGCCCGGATGATGTCGTGCGTCTGGGGGGTCGTGTAGGTGATCCAGCAGGGAATTTGTTCCACGTGGAACGTTACATCGCGCCAGGAGTTGAGGGTGAACTGGTTTGGTCCCGTGCTGGGAAGACTTGGAGAGGGGGAGACTGGGAGACCGTGAGAAGTAAGAGGTGAGAGGTGAGAGGTGGAGTCGCCTTCACCTCTGACTTCTGACTTCTGACTTCTCACCGCTGCGGCGGACTCTTCCGCCTCATCTTCCCCCAGCACGCCCGAGAGGTAGCTGAACCTCGGGGCGGGCTCGTCGCCGGGCTGGAGGTCGCACTTGGAGAAGTCGATGCTGCGGCTGTTCAGGCGGCAGGGGGTGCCGGTTTTGAAGCGCTGCACGTCGAAGCCGAGCTGGCGGAGGCTGTCGGACAGGGTGGAGATGCTGTCGCCCATGCGCCCGCCGGCCTGGTTCTGCTGGCCGACATGGAGCAGGCCGCGCATGAAGGTGCCGGAGGAAATGATGACCGCTTTGGCCCGGTAGATCATGCCGAGGGAGGTGCGCACGCCGGTGACGGCATCGTTTTCGACCAGGATCTCGGCGGCGTTGCCCTGGTGGAGGTCGAGGTTGGGCTGGTTCTCGATGAGCCACTTCATGCGGAACTGGTAGGCCTTCTTGTCGCACTGGGCACGGGGGGCCTGGACACTGGGGCCCTTGCGGGCATTCAGGAGGCGGAACTGGATGCCGGTGGCATCGGTGTTCCGGCCCATGACGCCGCCCAGGGCGTCGATCTCCCGGACGACGTGTCCTTTGGCGAGGCCGCCGATGGCGGGATTGCAGGACATCTGGGAGATGGTGTCGAGATTCTGGGTGAGGATGGCGGTGCGGCAGCCCATGCGTGCGGCGGCCATGGCGGCCTCGACCCCGGCGTGGCCGGCTCCGCAGACGATGACGTCGTAGTGGGTGGGGAAGGTGTACAGAGACATGGAGACAGGGAGAAGAGGAGACGGGGAGACGGGGAGACGGGGAGACGGGGAGACGGGGAGACGGGGAGACTGGGGTGGCGGATCGTCCTCGTCCTCCTACTCGAACTCGTCCTCGATTCAATGCGGGGTGAGGTGAGACGTTAGAAGTGAGTCGTCAGCCGGGAAGGGGAGAGTAGCACAGGTGAAGGGATTGTTCCATGTGGAACAAAGGGGTGGGAATGAGGTCACTCTAGCATCGAGAAGATAGAAACCGGAGTCGGAGCGGCAGACTTTCCAATCGCGAAAAGGACGCGGTTTTGATGCGAATGGAAAAGGCAAAATGGCGGCGTCATATCAGCGACGGATAAGCGGTTCAAGAAGACCCCACCGTGCCTCACTGGAGTTCAGTCCATGAAGGCAAAAGCAACTTCCAACTGATCACAGCGCCCGCTTGCCTTTGACCTCCATCCCGCTACTATCGCGGTCCTCCACAATGGCCAAGACAAAAGCCCCCTCCCCAACTGCCGCTGCTGCTGCAACCGTCGCTCCGTCGTCCCTGGCCGAGTTCGCCTCGGCTCCGATCAATCAGAAGCTGACGGCAGCTGACAAAGTGAATCTTTACCGCCAGATGGTGCGCATCCGCCGCTTTGAGCAGGAATCGCTGATCTATTATAACAAGAGCATGATGGGCGGCTTCTTGCACCTCTACATCGGCCAGGAATCGGTGGCGGTGGGCACGGTGTCGGTCATGGGGCCGGACGACCACGTCATCACGGCCTACCGCGATCACGGGCACGCTTTGGCCGTGGGCATGGGCATGAATGAGTGCATGGCAGAGCTTTTCGGCAAGGCGACGGGTTGCTCCCGTGGCAAGGGCGGCTCGATGCATTACTTTGCCCCAGACAAGAATTACTGGGGTGGTCACGGCATCGTGGCTGGCCAGACGCCGCTGGGCCTGGGCCTGGCTTATGGCCTGAAGTATCGCGGCATCAAAGGTGCTGCACTGTGCTTCCTCGGGGACGGTGCGGTGAACCAGGGTGCCTTCCATGAATCGTTGAATTTGGCCGAGCTCTGGGACCTACCCGTGATCTATGTGATCGAGAACAATGGCTACTCCATGGGCACCAGCCAAAAACGCTCCTCCGCCTACCCGGAGTGCCTGGCCCAACGTGCGGAAGCCTACGGCATGGCCTGGGAACGATTCAATGGCGAGGACATCTATGAAGTCCGCGCAGGTGTGGGCAAGGCCCTCGACCGAGCGCACAACGAATCGAAGCCCAGCATCCTGGAAATCTCCACCTACCGCTGGGAGGGCCATTCCGTGGCCGACGCGAACAAGTTCAAATACCGCACGAAGGAGGAAGTGGAGAAGTTCCAAAATGACCACGATCCGGTCATGGTCTGGAAGCGGAACCTGATCCAGGAAGGTGTGGCGACGGAGGAGGAGCTGAAAAAGATCGACAAAGAAGCACACAAAGAAGCGGAAGAATCCGCAGAGTTTGCTAAAAATAGTCCTTATCCTGAGCCGGAGACCATTTTCGAGGACGTGTACTGGGAAGTGGACAATAAAACCGAAGCCGGGCAGACCGGGCGGCATTTCTTCAACGACTAGCAGTCCTCAAGTCAGTGTATCCACCAGCACCGTGGCGATCATGGCCACGCTGATGCCGATGCGCAGAACGAGGCCGACGCCCGTGCCGACGATGGTGCCCCAGGTGCTTTTCATGGCGGGCTGCATGCGGCGCTTTGCAAAGATCATCTCAAAGGCAAATCCGCCGACGAGTGGACCGAGCAGCAAGCCAAAGGGGCCGAAAAAGATGCCTACCAGCCCGCCTACGAGCACACCCCAGATGCCCCAGGCACTGGCCCCGAACCACCGCGCCCCGACCATGCCGCTGAAGAAATCCACCGCGTAGGCTAGGCCGAAGAGCAGCACGAGGAGCACGATGCCCGGTGTGCTCATGCCGGACTCTGGGCGCAGAAAAGTGTGCAGCACACCCGCGATTACGATCAAGAACGGCCCTGGGAGAAAAGGGATGATCGCCCCGATGAATCCCACGACGAGCAGGGTGATGGTGAGCGACCACACGCCGAGGATTTCCCACGGGATGCCGCTGAAGAAGCCCGCGGTGGCCGTCCAGGCATCTGAGAGCCATTCCATCATGTGTTTGAGCACCTCCAGGTGATTTTTTGCTCGATCGGTGCTCGGACGCTGCGCGGCCAGTTCAGGCCTGCACGCGGCCATCCGAGGTAAAGGAGCCCCACGCAGCGATTTTCGCCCTTTAGGCCCAAAAAGCCGCGAAAGCGGTCTCCATCCAAAAGCGGCGGCGAGGACCAGTACGAGCCCAAACCGGCTGCGCAGGCACTGAGCATGAAGTTTTGCAAAGCGCAGGCCATGGCCTCGATTTCCTCGATCTCTGGGATCTTGGTGCCGCCGTTGCGCTGCATCTCGCAGGCGATGACGACGGGTGCGAGCAGGGGATTGGAGCCGATTTTTTCCAGCTTGTCTTCACGGAACTCGCTGGTGGGCGTCACATCACGGTAAGTCTGCTGCATGACACGAGCGAGCTCACTGCGGGCATCCTCTTGGAAGATATGGAAGTGCCAAGGCTCTGTGAGGCCGTGATTCGGAGCCCAGGTGGCATTTTCCAGCAGCTCCAGCAGCAGAGCGCGGTCCACGGCACGCGAGGGATCGAGATCCTGCGGTTTGATCGAGCGGCGGTGGCGGATGAGCGCGGTGGTTTGCGGCAGCGTGGGCAGCATGGCGCGGCTGATACACGCGCCACGACCAAAGAAAAGGCCGGATGCGCCAACCATGCACATCCGGCCTTGTTTTTTAACCTCAAGCACCAACTTGAAAAGCAGTCTGCTAGAAATTGATCTGCGCCTGCACGCCGAGGTAGTGGTAGTTCACATCGCGGTAGCGTGGGCTAGCAGCAGCAGCGGGATTGTCCGTGGTATTCGTGCGTGTGCCCATGGCATACATGAGGGTGAGCTCAAACTCTGGCCAGGGGATGTACTCGAAGCCGAGGGCGACTTCGTTGACGCGATTGCGCGGTGCATTGGCGGCGAATTTCCGTGCACCGTCAAATGTCTGCCAGCGCACGAATGGGATGAGCTCAGCCTGGTTTTCAAACACATGGCGATACACTGCCTGCACGAAGCCACCATTGAGGCTCTGACTGGTGATGGTGCGCAGGTCGTTGCTGAGCTGTGGGCCTTTGCCCCATGTCCATTCTGCTTCGAGGCCGAAGGGCTGCGGATAGAGGATAGCGTTCATCGCGAAGCGTGAATCCTGATGGCCGCGGGTGTCGAATGTCGGGGTGCCTACGCCAGGGATATTCGCCACCGTTGGCACGTAGCGACCATAGTAGTAGCTGGCGCCGAGCTCGAGGATCTGACCGTTTTGGAACTCGAATGGGTAAGCAAAGCGGGCGCTGTAATGCACGTCGCCATTGCGGTCGGCATTGTTGATGCCTTGGCCGCTGAAGACACCGAGATTGACCACACCGTAGTCGCCGGAGCCGCGCAGACCATTTTTGACTAGGTCTTTGAAGCGGTTGCGGATCGCATATGGAGCCCAGATGAAGTAAGCACCGAGATCACGCTCGCCTTCCACAGCGCTATTGAGTGCATCAGGACGCTCCAGCGCATAGCGGTTCTGGGAGGATTGTAGGTTCGAGAAGCCGTAGGGCACCTTGGAGAGACCGAGGCGCATGCGGAACTCGCGTGCGGGATCAAGCGAGATGTCTGCATACACATCGCGAGCTTGGAGGGCATTCACACCACCGACACTGGCCATGAAATCCGTTTGGAGGTAGAGGTAAACATGGTCTGTCACATCACCGCTTAGAACCAGCCGCCCACGACGGACGCCGAGGCTCTGCGTGTCGCTGACGAAGGAGTCATTCGCCTGGTGAAGGCCAGGACCATCATCATCACCGAGGATGCCGATGAAGCGGTTCTGGATGTAGCCACGTGCTTTGATGCGCTCATACCATTTATCGGAGAGCAGGGCATCTAGGTCCGCCTTGCTCAGGGTGGAGGGGCTGGTGTTGTCGCTGATTTTGCCTAGCACTTCTTTTTGCTTTGCAACGGTGGCCTGCAGATTCTGGATCTGTGCCTCATCGCGATCGAGGCGGCGTTCGAGCGAGCCGCTGCTGCTACTGGAGGCGGTGCTGCTTCTGCTAGAGCTGGAGCGGCCGCCTTCTTCTTCCCGCATCGTCTGCATGAGCAAATCATACTCATCGGCTGTGATAGAGCCTTTTTGCTTCATGATGTAGAAGAGCTTTTCCATCGCAGGACTGGCTGCGAGCGGCAGAGCAGGGGGCAGGGCCGCTAGAAGGGCCAGTGTGGTGGCGAGCAAGCGGGCAGGGCCGCGTCGTGGAGTGAACTTGAGCATGGAAGTGTGTGTTCAGTTGTAGTTTGCATGCTGCCGTTTTATTGATGGCAGCGGCTCTACTTTTGCCGTTCACGAAAGATCCTCGCGAGTCATCGAAGGTTACACTTCCGTCACTTAGACATGCCCAGTCGCTATGTGACGAAATCTTCACGCAGCATTAGTCGTCATCGAAGAAACGATCTTCAAGAGTGCAGGCCTCAACCCACCATTGCTTACACATGAAAAAACTCGCACTCACTCTCCTTGTCCTCGCTTCAGCAGCTGTGGCGCAGGCGCAATCGACCCTCCGTATCCGTGGTTCCGACACGCTCGGTGCCAAACTCATCCCCTCATTGGCTGAGTCATTCAAGAAAACAGGCGGCAAAGTGAGCTTTGACATCGCCGCAGAAGGCTCCTCCACGGCATTCACCAACCTCGCCTCTGGCACAGCAGAGATCGGCATGTCTTCCCGCAAGGCGAAGGCAGATGAGCGCACCCTCTGCCGCAGCAAGGGCGTCGCCTTGAATGAAATCGAAATCGCCTGGGACATGATCACCATCGTCGTGAGCAGCAAAAACAGCGTCAGTGACCTCTCGAAGAAACAGGTCATGCAGATCTTCGCTGGCGACATCACGGATTGGAGTGAAGTCGGCGGCACACCAGGACCGATCAGCGTTTATACCCGCAACACCTCCTCTGGCACCTACAAGGACTTCATGACCTTGGCCATGAAGGGTCGCGAGTATGGCAAGAGCAGTCAGAAAATGGCCGGTAACGAGCAAATCGCTGCCGAAGTGGGCAGCAATCCGAACGGCATCGGCTACGTCGGCTATGCTTATGCAGGTGCCAAAGGCACAAAAATCGTCACCATCGACGGCAAAGCCCCAAATCCAGCCGCAGTGAAGAGCTACCCTCTTTCCCGCCCTACCTACCTCTACACCGCAGGTGAGCCTGCTGGCACGACAAAGGATTTCATCGACTTCTGCCGTAGCGCCGCTGGTGAGGCCATCATCTCCAAAGCTGGCTTTGTCGCTCTTTCTGCAAAATAATCGTCATTTGACCTCTTCAACAACCGGCGGCAGGAAAAACATCCTCCGCCGGATTTTTTTGCTTCAAACACATGTCGAGCTCGACCTCCACGACCCCAGGCTCCCTTGGCAGCAAGCTGCTGCGCAAAGGACGCGACTCCGTGCTGGGCATGGACCCGCAGAAGATCATCAAGAACTTCTTCGGAGCGAACTCCGGCATCACCATCGTCGTGCTGGTGCTCATCATGGTCTTCCTGCTGCGGGAGGGCGCAGGCTTCCTGGGCACCTACCATCAAGAGTTGGAGGTTTATCGCAAAGCGGGGCTCGAATTCTGCGACATCGCCGACACACCGCTCAAAGAGCAGCAACTCCTCACCAGTGCTCTGCGCCGCGCAAAGACGACGACAGATGCAGCGCTGAAAACGGCACTCACCGATGCTGAAGACGCTTTTGACACCGCGATCGAGCCTGCGGCGGAAATCCTGCTCGAGCTCAAAACACACGCCACCGAGACCAAAGAACTCGCCACCGAGCATCACACACTCGAAGCCGGTCGTCAGCAGCTCCTAGAGGCTGCTGCGGGCACGAGTGATGCGAAACATAAAGCAGACCTGCTCAAAGAAGCAGAGCTCTCCAAAGTCGATGCTCCGGACTATGCAGAACGCATCGCCACCATGCTCGAGCGGCGTGGAGAGCTCTCCCAGGCACTCACCGATTACACCACCGCGCTCGAGACGGCTGCTGCCACGCTGCCAGAAGCTGTCTCCGATGTGAAAAAGGCCGTGCCCGCTCATGTCGCCACCATTCGCAAGGCGACGGAGAATTTGCAAAAATGGTCCTGGGAAGAGCCCGTCTCGTATTTCACCGCCGTACGCAGTTTTTTATTCGGCAGTGCCTGGATCACCAACAGTTCCTGGCATGATATCTACGGTGTGGTGCCGCTATTGGTCGGCTCATTGCTCATTTCGCTCGTCGCTTTGCTCCTTGCCACGCCCATCAGCATCAGCGCGGCCATTTACACGAACCAGTTCGCCACGGATCGCGAAAAAGAAATCATCAAACCGGTCATCGAGTTCATCCAGGCCATTCCCAGTGTGGTGCTCGGCTTCATCGGAATCGCCGTGGTGGGGGATTTGATCAAAGGCATCAGCCAGTGGGAGCTTTTGAGCTGGGTGCCAGGCTTTCCCATCCAGGAGCGGCTGAATATCTTCAATGCAGGCTTCCTGCTCGCCTTCATGGCCGTGCCGACGATGTTCAGCCTCGCTGAAGATGCGCTCAACAACGTTCCCCGTGCTTATGCGGAGGCTAGCGACGCCCTGGGTGCCACGAAGCTGCAAACTGTCTTCCGAGTGATCGTGCCCGCTGCTCTCAGTGGCATCCTCTCGGCCATTTTGCTCGGGCTGGGCCGAGTCGTCGGAGAGACGATGGTCGTGCTGTTGGTGGCGGGGAACCGGATCGCCATTCCTGACTTTGGTGATGGTGTGGGCGTCATTTTCCAGCCTGCGCACACGCTCACCGGCATCATCGCGCAAGAGCTTGGTGAGGTATCACGCGGATCGAGCCACTGGCAGGCGCTCTTCATGGTGGGCATTCTTCTGTTCCTCATTTCCCTCGCTGTGAATGGCTGCGCCCGCGCCATCGCGAAACGCTTTGAGCATTCCAAGGCATGAAATCCTTTTTATGACGCCCAACCCATTTGCTGGAGACAACACACGCACACAGCGCCGCGAGGCTGCTGCGCGGTGGATGCTGCGTATTGGCAGCTACTTGGTCGTGGTGCTCACGGTGGCGATTTTTCTCTTCATCACGATCAAAGGCCTGCCACATGCCGTGAAGCCTGGATTCCTCACGGAGCTGACGAGCACGCTGCACGTCATCGAGACGAAAACGGGCGAATTCATTCAAACGGGCCCCGCAGAGGCCGATACGATCAAAAAACAGCTCGGAGAGGCCTTTGTGGGCGAAAAAACCATCTCCTACTCTGGTGGTGGCATTCTGGGGCCCATCGTCGGTACGGCGTTGCTCGTGCTGGTGAGCGTCAGCGTGGCCCTTTTCCTCGGTGTCTGCTGCGCTATCTACCTCAGCGAGTATGCGAAGAAGGGCAAATTCCTCGAAATGGTGCGTCTAGCCATCCTGAACCTCGCGGGCGTGCCTTCGGTCGTCTTTGGGCTTTTTGGACTCGGGGCCTTTGTGCTGACCGCGCCTGTTTTGACGGATGCGCCGGCGGATCGCGCGGTTTTCGTCATCCCACTCGGCTTTACGAATTTGAGTTTTCAGGGTTGGGACACTTGCGTGCTGAGTGGCGGCTTCACGCTGGCCTTTGTGATTCTGCCCGTCATCATCACAGCGAGTGAGCAGTGTCTGCAAGCCGTGCCGCAGGGATTCCGGGAAACGAGCATGGCGCTGGGAGCCACACGCTGGCAGACGATCTGGCGCAGCGTGCTGCCCTTTGCCACGCCGGGCATTTTGACCAGCACCATCCTGGGCATCGCCCGTGCAGCAGGGGAAACGGCCCCGATCATGTTCACCGCTGCATTGGCTTTCAAAGACAAGCTCCCGTGGCAAAAAGACCTGCCGCCACTGCCTGCGGATGCGGGCATGTTGGCGCAGTGGGAGCAGAGCGTGCAGCGCTTCCTCGGTATCTTCACGGAGAGCGTGCAGGCGCTGCCGTATCACATTTACACCTTGGCCGCGAAGATCCCGCAAAACGAATACTCCGAGCAGGCGCAGTATGGCAGCGTGTTTGTTTTCTTGGTGCTCGTAGCATCGCTCGCCGCCTCGTCGATCTGGCTGCGGGTTCATTTGAGAAAGAAATACAAATGGTGATTTCGTCCTCGTCCTCCTACTCGTCCTCGAATCTTCCGCTCCGCAAACACCCACCACGTCCAAACCTCCACCGACATGACTTTGCACCACTCGGACTCGATACTCCGCCTCGACACGCTTGGATCGAGGACGAGAACGAGTAGGAGGACGAGGACGAAGGTCTGCTCTCGATCCCTTTGATGTCTTCAGCCTCCCCCTCCAGCTCCAAACCCGCCCCTGTCGTGCATGTCCGTGACATGGATTTTTGCTATGGTTCCAAGACTGCATTGCATGGCATCAATCTGGCGGTCGAATATCACCGTGTTACGGCTCTGATCGGTCCTAGCGGCTGTGGCAAGAGCACGCTGCTGCGCTGCATCAATCGCATGAATGACCGTGTGGCGGGTGCCCGTGTCTCCAAGGGCGAGATCCTCGTCAAAGGCAAAAACATCCACGATGCGGATGTCGATCTGACGGTGCTGCGCAAGCAGGTGGGCATGGTTTTCCAGAAGTCGAATCCCTTCCCGAAGACCATTTACGAAAATGTGGCCTATGGCCTACGTGTGCATGGCGAGAAGGATCAAACCAAGCTCGATGCGGCGGTGGAGCGAGCGCTGCGCCAGGCGGCGCTGTGGGATGAGCTGAAGGACCGCCTCCAAGCACATGCGCTCGGTCTCTCTGGCGGTCAGCAGCAGCGGCTGTGCATCGCCAGGGCCATCGCGACGATGCCGGATGTGCTCCTCATGGATGAGCCGTGCTCCGCGCTCGATCCCATCGCCACACTGAAGATCGAGGAGCTCATCACGCAGCTCGCCCGTGACTACACGGTGGTCATCGTCACGCACAACATGCAGCAAGCCGTGCGCGTGAGCGACTTCACGGCCTTCCTACACCTGGGCAAGCTGATCGAGTTCGGTCCTACGGAAGAGCTCTTTACCAATCCCCGCGAGAAAATGACCGATTCCTATCTGCGCGGGACTTTCGGCTAACACGGATCATTTCTCGACCGGACGCAGCACCATGTTGCGGTAGTCGATGTTGGTGTGATCACCCTGGAGGTAGATGGGGCCGGGCTTGGTCTCATCACTGGTCATGGCGCCGCCGGTGCAGCCGAGCACGGGCTGGTTGTCGATGATGGTGGTGCCATTGAGGATGACGGTGAGGTGACGGTCTGCGAGAGTGATGTCGAGGGTCTGCCACTCGCCCTGGGGCTTCTCCGCAGCGACGGAGGGAGTGATGCGGCTGTAGAGAGCGCCCATGTGGTGGGAGTCCAGTTGCTTGCCGTAGCTTTCCATGATCTGCACTTCGTAGATGCCGCGCAGGTAGATGCCGCTGTTGCTGCCTTCTTGCGTGCGGACTTCGGTGCGGAGATTGAAGTCGGTGAACTCCGCATCCGTGCGCAGATTGGCGAAGTGTTTGCCCTTTTCCTTGGTGACACGGTTTTGCAGGATGCCATCCACCACGCTCCAGCCATTGTCGCCCTCTTTGAGCAAGCGCCAGCCAGTGAGGTCTTTGCCATTGAGTAGGGCAATGGGGTTGCCGAGCTTGAGCTTGGAGAGATCTGGTTTTGCGGGGATGTCAGCGATGCGTTGGCCGGTGAAATCTGCGGGCTGGCCGATCTGCTTGCCCTCTGGGTTGTGCTTTACGGTGGAGAGCTTCAGAGCATCGCCCTCACGAGTGGCGGTGATCGTTTCGCGGGTGATTTTGCCTTCTTTGTTCTTCTGCTCGCGGGTGACGACGAGTTTGCCATCTTCGAGACGTGTGGCTGCGGTAGGTACGACGCTACCACCACCCCAGAGGACGCTGGAGCTGAGCTGGCCACCCTTTTCCTCCACACCGAGCCAGCCTGCGCCGCCGCCAGGGATCTTCAGTGCCCAGCGTCCGGTGAAGGGAGTTTCAGCAAGAGAGAGCGTGGCGAGAGAGAGGAGAGCAGCGGTGGCAAAGGCGGTTTGTTTCATGGGTAAAAAAGAACGCCACGTCACCGTGGCGTCCTTCAAGGTGTTTTTGATGCCGATCACAGATACAAGTGATGGGCTTTCGAGGGCTCACCAGCCATACGGATTGTAGCTGGAGGGCTGGTAGCCGTAGTCATTGCTGTAGCCGTTGTTATACGGATTGCGGCAGGTTGGTGGCGCAGGTGGTGGGCAGGAGGGCTGCTGCTGGTAGCCGTAGCCATCATAGGCTGCGTAGGGCTGCTGATTGTAGCTGCGCTGTTGGCGGCTGTTTTGGATGGCAGAGCCGGCCAAAGCACCGAGTAGGCCACCGATGGCGGCACCCTCTAGGCCGCGGCGGCTTTGATTACCGATGATGCCACCCGCAGCGGCACCGATGAGGGCACCACCGACGGCACCATCTGAGCGGGTCGGTGAGCCATAGCCACCCCAGGTGCCGTAGTCATTGCCATACGGGGCGCAGGAAGTGAGGGTGAGCATGGCAAGCAGAGTGCCAGTGACGAGGTAGCGCAGGGAAGTGGATTTCATGGGCATGCGATTGGGTTGCGTGTGCTGTGACGGCACCCTTCGCACTTCATTCAAAAATTTTTTCTGCGTGGCTTTACACCGGGCGTTTCGCCAGTGCATCGCGGATGATTTTCAGCACCTGCTCACGCTCTGCTCCAGCCAGGGGCAGTCGCGGCTCACGCACCCACTCGGCACCCAGGCCGGTCTCTTGGCAGAGGAGCTTGATGTATTGCACGAAGTGCACATGCGTATCGAGCTTCATCAGCGGCTGACTCCAGCGGTAGAGCGTGCGGCACTCATCCCAGCGCCCGGCTTTGGCCAGATCCCAGATTTTTTGGTTCTCCTGCGGGAAGGCGATGCCGCTGCCGCAAACCCAGCCGTCGATGCCGAGGATGGCAGACTCCAGGAAGAGATCATCCACACCGGTGAAGATGCGGTAGCGGTCGCCTGTTTGATTGCGCAGCTCGGTGATGCGGCGTGTGTTTGCGCTGCTCTCTTTGATAGCGTGCAGATTCGGGATGTCTGCGAGCTCCACGAACATCTCCGGCGTCACATCGGTGTGGTAGCCCACGGGATTGTTGTAGAGCATCCAGGACAAGGGGGTGGCCTTTGCGAGTGTGCGGAACCAGTGCGCCGTCTCGCGTGCATCACTCTTATAGACCATCGGCGGCATGATCATGAAGCCGGATGCGCCCAGCTTTTCGCAGTCCTGCATGTAGCTCACTGCAGCCTGGGTGCTGGATTCGGCGACGCCACTGATCACTGGCACGCGACCAGCCGCCACGGCGACGGCGTGCTTCACGACCGTGCGTTTTTCATCGGGCAGGAGGGTCTGGTTTTCTCCGAGAGATCCGCAGACGATCAAGCCGGCCACTCCGGCCTCGATCTGTGCCTCCCAGAAGTGTGTACAAGCCGGGAGGTCCAGGGATTGATCCTGGTGCATCTGCGTGACGACGGCCGGGAACACACCGGACCACATGGAGGAATTCTGATTCATGAGTGGACACACTTGTGCGAGGAAGGAGGTGGGCTCTTGATTGCTTTTTTGTCATGAACCTGCCAAATCAGCCAATTCATGGACTCAGACGCCATTTTCATCGACCGCGACGTCGCAGAGGCACTCTTCGATGCATTGCCCGATGTGGTCTTTTTCATCAAAGACGCCTACGGGCGCTATCTTGTCGTGAACAAAGCCTTTGCGGCACGCTGCGCAGGTGGGGACAAAGCGCGGCTCATCGGCAAAAAACCTGCCGAGGTCTTCCCCGCGCCGCTAGCAGCCAGCTACACACGCCAGGATGAGCTCGTGCTCAAAAGTGGCAAACAGGTGGAACATCAACTGGAGCTGCATCTTTATCCCGGTGGCCGTACGGGCTGGTGTCTCACCACCAAGCACCCGCTGCGTGATGCCGCAGGCCGTATCACCGGTGTCGCAGGCATCTCACGCGATCTGAATGCCCCTAGTGACAAAGCTACTGGCTACGCCGAGCTCGCCTCCGCGCTGCATCTGATGCGCCGCCGGTTTGCCGAGAGTCTGCGCATCGAGGACATCGCTCAAAAAGCTGGCCTCAGTGTGTATCAGTTCGAGCAGCGTGTGCAGCGCCTCTTTCAGATGAGCCCGCTCCAGCTCCTGCATAAGCTGCGGCTCGATGAAGCCACGCGTCTGCTGTGTGAGACAGATCGCTCGCTCGCAGACATCGCCATCGAGACTGGCTGGTGTGATCAGAGTGCCTTCACACGGCACTTCACCCGCTACGCTGGCATGTCGCCGGGGAAATTCCGCCTCATGTCGGCTCCGCGCTGCGGGCCTGCTTCTTGACCATCTTGTACACCAGCCAGCCGGCGATATTGATCACCGCTAGAGCCGCCAGGAGCTGCACCATCGACTGCGCTAGGTCCTTTTTGCCCAAACCACTCCCCACCAGAGAAAAGGCCACATTCAGCGGCAGATAGCCCAGCAGCGTGCCCAGCAAAAAGCGGCTATGGCGCACCGGCGTCATGCCCAGCAGCACATTCAGCACCAGACCGGGCACCATGAGCTGCCGCACCCAGAACACGCGCATCACACTCGGCTTGCGCAGCATTTTTTCAGCCACGGCCACTTCTCCGCACGCGATTCCGCCGCACGGCGGAATCCATGCCGCGAGAGCAAAAACGCCCCCATACGAGCCGCAGGTCGATCCCAGCAGCGAGATCACCAAACCCTCGCCAAACCCGAAAATCAGCCCCCCAGCCGAGCAAAAGGCCAAGCGTGGCACCCCCAGCATCACGCAGCCCGCACAGGCCAGAAAAAACAAACCGTGTGCTGCTAGGCCATACTCACGCATCATCGTCTTCCACACCTGCACATTCTCGATCCAGGCCCGCACCGGCGTGAAATGCGCCAGCGCCAGAAACGCCGCCACCATCACCACCGCTAGCAGCACCTGCCGAGTCTCTTTGCCAAAAGCGCGGCTCGTCTCCTGCTCCAAGGCATCAGCGCTGGAGGCATCGAGTAGGGAGTCTTCGTCTTCCATAGGCATTTACTTCAGCATCCAAAGTTTGGAGTCGCTGCGCACAAAGATCGCCCCATCAGCGATGGCGGGCGTGGTGAGCACGGTTTCCTTCAGCTCGATCTCCTGCGTCACCTTGCCCTCTGGCTCCACACTCGGATCGATCGTCTGGAAAATGCCGCGCTCGTTCACGATGTGGATGCGATTTCCTGCTGCCACGGGAGATCCGCTAAAGGGGCCCTTCAGTCGCAGCTTCCACAGCTCGTCACCGTTTTTCAGGCTCGCCTTGATCAGCACGCCGGCACCATTCACGACGTAGAGATGATCACCGAGCACCAGCGGGCTCGCGGTGCCGGGATTGAGCTTCTCATGCCGCCAGAGCTGCGTCACTGCGCCATTCTCCGGTGAGAGTGCCGTGATGCCGTGTGACACCGCGTAGAGCACACCATGGCTCACCACACTGCTCGGCGTCGTGCTCGCACCATCCGCATAGTCCCACATCGTCTTGCCAGTGCCTGGATCGACTCCGAGGATGCCCTTGCTCGACTGCAAAGCGACGACGTTGTTCCAAATCGTTGCGCTGGACCAGTTTGCGGCCTTGGGGCGGTCCAGTTTCCATTTATTGCGACCAGAGGCCACATCCAGCCCAGCCGCGAAGGATTCGCTATCATTCTCACTTTGCACCACCAGCGTGCCATCCAGCACCACCGGACTCTGCGCCATGCCTAGGCTGTTGCTCGCATTCGCGTAATCATAGGTGAGGCCACGCAGCCAGAGCAGATTCCCATCCAGATCGAATGCGAACAGGTCATTCGATGAAAATAGTGCGAACACACGCTCCCCATCGCTGCATGGCGTCGCCGCAGCCACGCTGGTTTTCGGATGCGTCATGGTGCGGCCTGTGCTGCGCATGCTGCGCTCCCATTTTTTCTTCCCACTCGCCACATCGAAGCAAAAGACATGCAGCGTCTCCTGCTCTGGCCCGCTAGCGCAGGTCACGAAGACACGCTGACCGACGATGATCGGTGCAGAGAGCCCACGCCCTGGCAAATCAGCCGTCCACGCGATTTTGAGCTGCTCCGCAGGCACCGCAGCCTCCGTGGACACCGCCGTAGCACCAGGCCCGCGGAACTGGAGCCAATCCGCATGCGCAGATGTAAAGGAAAGGGAAAGGAGGGAGAGAAGGAGCTTCTTCATGACCTCACTGTGTAAATCCACGGCGCACCCTGCGCAACCCCCCACACGCAGCGCGGAGCCATGAGGCTCGCATGAGGAATCGACTCAGAGTCCTGAGTTAGTGTTTAAGCAAAGGAGGCCGAAAGCCAAAGATTGACTTTTCTGGGCAAAAGTCCTAGATGATCACAATTATTTCCAATTAAAACAATTAGCTTATGAAAAATACGTCCTTCGTGCAAGGCCTCGTGCCCACTCTTGTTGCGCTGCTTCTCAGCGGTCACTCTGCTATGGCGGTGTCCATGCTCCATACGACAAACTGGAGCGCTCTGGACAATACCAATCCGTATGTGGTAGAGGGTGCGAACTGGGACAGCGTGGGGTTCATTAATTGGACTTCGACGGCACCTGGAAATAGCACCTACAGTGGCACTGGCACACTTGTACCATCCAATGTGCCGGGGCAGTTCAAATTTCTCACGGCTGCGCACAATGTGGATTCGGAAAATGGCGCAGGCGGAACGACGCCAAATGGCATCATGGACGCCCTCAGCTTCACGATTTACTTTGGAGATAACACAGGTGCGGATGGATCCACCGCCTCGGCCACGGTGGTGGTGCCTGCGGCGAATATCACGGTACATCCTTTTTGGCAGAATGGCGACGGTGCAGGTTTAACCGCATCTGCCTCGCAGTACGACTTAGCAGTCATGACGTTCGACCTGACGAATGTGACAGGCACGCTGCCCTCCACCCTCGGCATCTCTACGACTAGTCCCATCGGACTGGAAGGAACGATGGTGGGCTACGGACAATGGGGCAGCGGGCAGACGTTTTCGGGTCAGGCCTCTGCCGGTCTCCGCCGTGCGGGCAAAAATATGATCGATGTGGCAGGGACGACGGCTTCTGATCCTGCCAATCAGGGCATAACAATCCAATCAGATTTTGATGGACCTGCGGGGGAGGGTCATACCACCGGTACGAATGTGGCGCTAGCGCTCGAGTCCTCCACGGCTGGTGGTGACAGCGGTGGCCCATTGATCGCTAATGGCTTGATCGTCGGTGTGCTGAATGGCGGCTTCCCTGGCACGGGAGCTCCGCTTTCGCAGTATGGTGATCGCAGCGTTTGGGCACCACTTTACACGCCCACGAACACAAGCTTTCTCACCACTGCAGGTATTGCCCTCGGCGCTGTGCCTGAGCCGGCCCGAGTTTGCCTGTTGGCCCTCGCCTTCGCTGGCATAGGTCTCCGCCGCCGTCGTCCTGTGAAGGTGATTGACTGCGAATGATCATGAAAGCATTCTTTTCACGCCGATCGTCCCTTTGCGGCACAATCGGCTTTTTATTCGGAATGGCAGGCTGTTTTGCAGTTGATGAAAGTGCATGGATTTTTTCGTCATGGAAGGCTGATGGCGCGGACATGGCCATTCCAGCAGGCGTTTCGGCTTCGATCCTCTTTGATGGCAAAGGCGGAGTGCATGGTGGATCGGGTGTGAACAGCTTTTCAGGCGGTTATTCGCTCAAGGGTCATGTTTTGACATGGACGATGCCGTTTCGCTCGACACGCCGGGCGGGTCCGCCGGCTCACATGGCGTTTGAGCAGCAGTTTCTGACGATCCTTCAAGCCTGTGAAAAGCTTGTGGAGGATCAAAACCTCACACTCAGCGGCCCCAAAGGTGAATTAGTTTTTAGGCGGGAAAAGTGAAGTTGTTGCCTCAAAGTGCTCGTCTCCAAAAGATATGTTCCTCGGGCAGAAGAGACTCTGGGTGGATGCGCTCGGCGATTTGAAATGCACGGGCGGTTTCCGTTTGTGACATAGCGAGCAAGCCGGCAAGCACGGCTTTTTCTCCCGTAGAGAAGTCAGCGGTATTTTCAATGTCACGTGCGAGGCGGATCGCGAGAGGCAGATCATGCAGGCGAAAAGCCTTCAATGCCTGCAAGAGCCGCATTGGAGAGCTGGAGGCACTTTGAGGCAGGTTGGCATCTATAGCCTTCAGTGTGGTTTCTACTTCCTCACCACGGAGAAGCCGCATGTAATCATGCTTTTTCATGGCACCTGGATCATTCGGACGCAGCGCATAAAGCCGACCTGAAATGTCTGCTAAGGCCTGCGAATCCTTTAAAGTCGCCGCAATCTGCCAGCACTTCTCCAATATAGCTGGCTCGCCTTGGGTGGTTGGTTTTGCGAGCTGGCGGAGGGCGGTGAGAGCTAGATCAAGCATTCCCCATTCCTCCGCGAGGGCAGCAGCACCTTGCAGAGCCAAGACGTTGCCCTCTGAAACACCGAGGCGAGTGCCCTCTTCCAGATGGTGGCGTGCTTCTTGGGGGTAGTCCGGCTTGAGGTGATGCGTGGCGAGTGCCCGCCAAACGGCAGCCCGTGATGGGGCCAGCGGCAGGAGCCGGGCCTTATCCTCAACAAGGTCCAGCAGCTCCTTCCAGCGCTTTTGTGCCACGAGAGCTTGCGCTTTCAGAGGATACACATCGCCAGGGTGCAATTTCGAGCCGTCAGCCACGAGCGTGTGATACCGTGCATATTCGCCCTCGGTGATCAGCCACGAGGCCAGACGTGCACGAATGGCCGCACCACGGCCCTCATGTCGTGCGGTCTCACTTTGGAGCAATGCCTCACGGCGTGAGGGTTCGAGCCGCATGAGAGTCGAAATAAGAACCAGCCTGTCTTCTAGGGGAAGACGTTCATGACGCTCCGCCATCGCGAACAATTCATCCGCTTCGCTCTTTGTGAGTGACGGACGGTGGGCGAGCACGCGGCATGATTGCAAGCCGGTTAGGTCTGTACGTGCAGCCAGATCAAGAAGCTGACGTGTGGCGGATTGTTGCAATTCAGGGAAAGGAGCTCCCTGGTGCCTTGCTGCGAGTCGCATAGAAATCTCAGGATCATCTTTGAGCCGCTCTAGCAGCGATCGTTCAGCTATCATAGCCTCCTGCATGCGGCCTTCTGCCACGAGGAGGTCGATCTCAATCTCTCTCGCTTGTTTGCTATCCCTCAGTGTGGATGGAAGCCTGTCCCAGGCGCTGCGGGCATCACGGATCTCACCGATGGCATGGCAAGCCATGCTCATCCACAAATCATCCATTGGCTGGGCATGGCCCGCAGCATGGAGATTTTTCAGAGTTTTTACCAGCAGCTCTGGTGACGTGCGCGTGCCCGTCAGATAGCCTGCCACTATGCGAAGAAATGCCGGATTTGTTTTTTCTTCTGCCTGCACCTGCTCAATCGCATGACGTGCCTCTTCCCAATCTTCCCTCTCGATGGCCTGTGAGGCTTTTTCGATATAATGGCTGGCTCCGCGGAGACTGCCGAACTCAAACCGCATCGCCACCAGCCCAAGCAGGCCCAGTGTGAGCAAGACGACCATCCAGCGAACTGTGCGCCCGAAGGAGGAAAGGCGGTCATTCTTGTTGGTGATCAGCGCCAGTGGGCGATGCCACCAGTGCTTTTTCGAATTTGGCGGAGTCTTCATTCGCAGGATTCTTGGGGGATGAAGACTCTTTGGGAAGGAAGAGTGGAAAGTCATGCTACGATTCAGAACCGCGCAACAAACGGACACTCAGCCTCCTGAGCCGAGCGTGACGCCTACGGCGGTGGCTTTTTCATGAAGGGTGGCTTTGCGGCCGAGATCCTCTTCTAGCCGCGAGATGGCGTAGCGGACGTGTGCGGCGGTCTCGATGCTGCCGCCGAGTAAACCGACGAGATAACCGATCTCACGATCACTCTCGGGGTCAGATTCCTTTGTCGTGGAGGGTGGGGAAGGAGTGAACCAGCTCCAGAGCATGAGGATGAGCCATCCGATGACGATGAGCGCAGAGATGATGGTGAGAGCGACATTCATGGCGGCGTGTTTTTACCGGCAGGCAGCGGCGGTGTCTGGTGGAATTTCCCGCTGATATTCTCCTCAGGGCAGTGGAGTGCGTTCGATGTCTGTTGGGTTGATCCAGTTCGCTTTCACGGGTTCACCGCGCATGAATTTCTCGTAGAAGCCGACGTTGGGCTTGGAGGCGTGTTCGTATTTGTCGAAGAGCTCGCCTTTGCCATCCATGCGTGGATCGCCTTGGGTTTGGAGCTCGGTGTGGAGTCGATCACGCAGTGCCGTGGCGCGGGCATCAGCAGGGCGGTTTTTGACGAAGTCGGGATCGGCTTTGAGGTCGTAGAACTCCAGCGCGGGCCGTATGCCGAAACAGAGCTGCCAAAAGGGATCGCTCGGGTTCTTGCGATGTGCTTCGAGGATGAAGCTCTTCGTCGCTCCGGCGTCGCAGTCCATGTAGCCCGTCTCGGGATTGCCACCGGGCCAGCGTGTGGGCTCGAAGTTCTCGATGAGCACGTTTTCATGCGTGAGAATGGCGCGGATGGGGTAGCCCCAGTCGTTCGGTCGGCCTACATCGGTGCGTTCTTTGCCGAGGAGGACGTGATCGCGGGTGTGGGCGGGTTTGTTGGCAAAAAGATCGGTCAGGCTGCGGCCGGGGCTCTGGGCCATGCCAGTGTCACTCCACTTCAAACCGGCGATTTCGATGAAAGTGGGCGCTAGATCGACGAAGCTCACGAAATCATCAATCACGCGGCCTGGGGCAGTGATGCCCTTTTTCCACATGGCGGCGAAGGGGACGTGATTGGCCTGTACATTGGCGTTTCCTTTGCTGCGTGGGAATGGCATGCCGTGATCGGCGGTGACGATGACGAGGGTGTTTTCCAGTAGGCCACGTTTTTCGAGCTCGGCGAGCATGCGGCCGACATGCGAGTCGAAGTACTCGACCTCAAAGGCGTAATCGAGCATGTCATTGCGGATGATGTCATTGTCGGGCCAGTAGGCTGGGACGTGGTCGATGTCGGTGAGCTTTTTACCGCCTTTTTTGACACCGCTGCCGAACTCATAGCCACGATGGGGCTCGATGGAGCCGCACCAGAAGGCCCAGGGCTGGTCTGCGGGTGCTGCATCCAGGAAGTCAGCGAAATTCGCTGCGTAATCGTTGTTTCCGATCTCGGAGGTCGGTGGTTTGGCTTTGCGCTTGTTGTAGGCTTTGCCGGTCATTTCGCGTGGTTTGCCGCTGGCGTCTTTGGCGACTCCGGGGCCCCAGCCTTTGGTGGTGTGGCCGACATTCCAGCCTTTTTCGGCCAGGGCTTCTCCCCAGCCTTTGAACTCGGGCGGGAAGTAGCAGATGTGATTGGCGGCTTCTTTGAGCTGCCAGGAATTCCGACCTGTGAGGATGCATGCGCGGGAGGGTGCGCACTTGGCGTTCGGTGTGTAGGCGTGTTTGAAGAGCAGGCCATCCTTTGCCACACGGTCAAAGTGCGGTGTTTTGACCCAAGGTGTGCCGTAGGCACTCGCGTGGGGCCCCCAGTCATCCGCGATGGCGAAAAGGATGTTTGGCCGCTCGGCGGCGAGGACTGGGAGAGCGAGCAAAAAGACGGTGAGGAGTGATTTCATGTGATCTGGGACATGAACTCATTGCTGGACCTCGATCTTGCGGCTTGCCGCTTCTGTTAGAAGCTGACCATGCCGCCGAGGTAGAAATTGCGGCCATAGGCGGGATCGATGCCGTCATTGCGCACACGGGCGTAGTAGCTCTCATCAAAGAGGTTATTGATGCCGGCCATGAGAGTGAGGTTTTTATGCACTTTCACTTCGGCGGTGAGATCCCAGGTCATGTAGGCGGGGATTTCGAAGGCGGCAGCGGCGGCATCCTGCGCATTGTGATCTGCCACGAAGGTGCCGGTGAACGCGATCTTGACCTTATCGCCGCGTTTGTAGATGAGGCCGGTGCGGATCATGTAGTCGGGTGCGTATTGCGGCGTGTTGCCATCGAATGGACCACCGTGCAGCTGGGCCTGCAGCAGGGAGGCATTGGCGTAGAGATTGAGGCTATGGCCGCGCTCCACATCACGTCCGGCGAGCTTGTCCGCGAGGGCGATGAGGTCCATATCCACTGCGCCATCCCAGCCGTAGTTGATGCTGCGGCCGACGCTGCGGAGCTG
Organism: Verrucomicrobiaceae bacterium; assembly: GCA_016713035.1. Classification (NCBI taxonomy): domain Bacteria; kingdom Pseudomonadati; phylum Verrucomicrobiota; class Verrucomicrobiia; order Verrucomicrobiales; family Verrucomicrobiaceae; species Verrucomicrobiaceae bacterium. The sequence continues at coordinate 323,022 of JADJPW010000007.1, read as the reverse complement.
CCCACCACCGACACCGAAGCGGTTGTCCATGTCGATGAAGAAGAGGCTCGTGTCGTAGCTGAACCACTTCACCGGACGACCACGGGCTCCGAGCTCGTAACTCCAGGTCAGGCTGGGTGTGGCATCCGTGGCGGTGAGGCCCGGCTGGGCGACGATGGATTCCGTGAAGACCGTGGTGCGGTAGCTCTGTGAGACGTTCGCATACAGCATGCTGTCGCGCCCCAGGTCGTAGGAAAAACCGATGCCGAAGAGCGGCTGCGCCTCTTCTTTGACCTTGCCCGTTTCACCCGTGAAAGCGCCAGTGAGGGGATTGAAGTTCCGTGAGTGGACCTGCTGGCGGATCAGCTCCATGCGGAAGCCCGGTGTGACGCTGAATTTGCCGAAGGTGAATTTATTCTCCGCAAAAACGCTGCCGTAGGTCGTCTCACGCGTGGAGTCGAGGAAGAGATTCCCGTCTTCGGCATCGGGGGTGAAGCCACGACGATCCTCACGCGGTGAGTAGGCGTAGTAGAACTGCATCCCAGCGGCCAGGGTGTGCTTCTCACCCCATGCCTCCCAGTCGTGGCGCACACGCGGCTCGATGCCAAAGGTGTAGAACTGCTGCTGCTCGATGTTGTTGGTCGTCGTCAGTGGCATGATGCCGAATCCACCGCCGGTCTGGCGCTTGCTCCAGCGCTCGTAGAAGCCACCCCATGACTTCACACTCAGTTCAGTACCTTCTTTGATTTTATGTTGGAGCTCGGCGCTGGCGGCGTAGCGCTTCAGCCGGAAGCGGTCGTGCAGACGAGTAGTGGCGGAGGGATTGCTGGCGAAGGCGGCCTGGGTGAGCCCACCTGGCTCGCCGTGCTCTTCTTCATACAGGTCCAGATTGAAAATGAGCCGCGTGTCTTTGCTGAAATCGTACACCAGCTTGGCATTGCCGCCGTCGAGTCGGTAGTCGCTGTTATGGTCGCGGAAGCCCTCGCTGCTGCGGTGGTTGTAGTAGCCGTAGTAGCCCAAGTTCCCGATCGTGCCGTCTGCTGCCGTGTAGCTGGAGAATAGATTATCCGTGCCGAAGATATTCTGCGTGCGGAAGCCGAACTGGCGATCACGCGATGGCATGTTGGTGATGTAATTAAAGGCACCGCCTGGCTGTGGGCCATACATGAGCGATCCGCCGCCGCGCACAAAGTCGATCCGGTCCACCACATCGAGCGGTGGCGTGTAATAAGCCTCTGGGTAGCCGAATTGGTCGGCGTGGATCGGGATTCCATCCTTCATCACCTGCATGAACTGGAAGCGGTGTGGCTCCCCTAGCCCGCGGTAGCCCACACTCACTAGTGGCGTCGTTTCCTCTGAAAAAAGCAGCCCCGGAGTCGAGGACAGCGCTTGGCGGTAGTTATTTGCCTGCACCTTCGGCAGTGCATCGAGATCGATCACTGTCGCACGCTTGCCAGAGTAGATGCGAGTGCCCTCGACGGCCTGGGGGAAGGGTAGTTGGACTTTGGCCTCCTCCTCCGACTCTGCCGTGATGACGGTTTCCTCCAGCTCTGTCGCTGCTAGGTCCGCCAGGACTCGTAACCTCGCCTGCTCACGGTCGGCGATGATGAAGTCGGTCGCCTCGCCGGGGAAGAACTGCGCGTGAGAGGCCACAACGAGGCCCAAAAAGGCCGCGAGGGCCAAAATGGGGCCGAAACGAGCCATGGAGGCTGGTGAAACGGAGCGAGCGGGGAGGTGCATGGGTTTGATGATATTGAGATTCTGTCGCAGTAGAGGCAGAATTAGCACCTCGGATGGGCGCCGCAAGTTCTTTTTTGCGACAGAGTCTCAATTGCAATTTGACGGCGCAGACTCCACACGCATCATTCTCGCCCGCTACACAACTTTGGTGTAAAAAAAGCCCTCGCAGCCCACCATTCTCCCGTCCCCACTCGCCTCACCCATGTCTCAGGCCGTCACCCCACCTCCAACTACCCTCGCATGGCGAATCCGTTCGCTACTGCAGGAGGTGCCCGTGGGGATGTGCTGGCTCTTGGGGTTGAGTGGTAGCTTTTTGGCCGTCGGTATCACCGGCATGGCTGCGGTGGATGTTCCACCCTTCACCCTACAAAGCCACTACGTAGAGCCAAAGATCGAGGAACTGCCGCTCTGGGATGCACCGATGGCAGAGCTCACGACGCAAGAAGAAGACTCTAGCGAGCCATCGACGGAGGAAATCCCCACCGAGGTGCCCAGCGAGCTCACTGAGCTGCCAGAGGCCCCACCGCTCGATCTCGATCTGCCGGAAATCGCAGAGGCACTCACGGAAAAAGACATCTTTGCCATCCCCACGGCCCCAAAGATCGAAAACGCCCTCCGACCCATCGAGCCCGAGTACAAGCCCCGGCCCCGCCCGAGCCCTACCCCGCGAAAAAGCAGTTCCACAGCCTCGCGCAGCGCTTCCAGCTCCACCAGCAAGGGCGGAAGCCCAGGTGGCTCTGCGGGCGGCTCCTCAGGTGGCACCCGCCGCATTAGCCAGTCTTCGCCACCCTATCCCTCCTTTGCCAAAGCTGCCCGCATGCAGGGCACGGTCAGTCTGGCCATCACCTTTGCCCCCAGTGGCTATGTCTCCAGTGTCCGTGTCACCGGCACCAGTGGATACAGCGCTCTGGATCAGAGCACCGCCGATTATGTGCGGCGGAATTTCCGCGCCACACCCTCCAGCTCCTCCAGCACCTACAGCAAGCGCTTCACCTTCCGCCTCCGCTGAGTCACCATGCTCCACCTGCCATCTCCCATGCTCGCCAACATCGTCATCGACTTCATCCACAAAGGCGGCCCGATCATGTGGCCGATTCTCGTCGTGGCTCTGTTTGCCATCTGTGTCTTTGTAGAGCGGGTTTTTTGGTGGCTACGCCTTGCCGCGAAGCGTGATTCAAAGCGGCTCGAAGCCGTGTATGAAGCCCTGGAGGCCGGAAATCTCTCCTCTGCGGTCTCGCAGTCCAAAGACAGCACCGACCCCGTCGTGCGCATGATCCATCACGGGCTGAATCACCGCTTCTCCAGCATGCAGGGTGCGCTGGAAGTCGCCGCTGGGCAGGAGCTACGTGATGCAGGCCGCTTCCTCAGCGCCATGGACACCATCGTCACCCTCGCCCCGCTGCTGGGGCTCATGGGCACCGTCACCGGCATCATGGGCAGCTTCACCAGCATCGGCAGCAGTGAGCTGGCCGTGGAAAAAGTCACCGGCGGCATCGGTGAGGCCCTCATCGCCACCGCAGCCGGCCTGGGCATCGCCATCGGCACCCTCGTGCCCATGAATTACTTTCACAGCCGCCTCGCAGCCCTCAAATTCGACCTCGAAGCCGCCGCGAACAACGTCCTCATCCTAGCCGCTCAGCACGGCTTCGATAAAACCGGCCCCAAAACCGGGAACTGAGAACTGCGAACCGAGAACGCCTCCGTGAAGCTCCACTCACCACTCCCCGAAAAAAAGACCCGGCTGGAAATCATCCCGCTCATCGACGTCATGTTCTTCCTCCTGGCCTCCTTCATGATGGTCAGCCTCACCATGACCAAGCAGCAGACCATCAAAGTCGATCTGCCCATCGCCTCCGCCGCGCAGGGCGATTTCAAGCCCGACATGGTCAATCTGGCGGTCGATGCCAAAGGCGATCTTTTCTCCAATAAAAGCCCCGTCACACTCCCGCAGCTCGAAAACGAGCTCGCCACCCGTTTTGCGAAAAACAAAGCCACACCCGTCTATATCAGCGGCGATGTGAACACACGCTTCGCAGACATGGTGAAGCTCCTCGACATCGTCAAACGCACTGGCTTCACCAAAGTGGCCTTCAACGTCAAACCCGCCGCACCCGCCGCCGCGAAGTAACATGAAGCGCTTCCTCAACACCCTCATCGTCCTCGTCTCGCTCGGACTCTGTGCCGTCTGCGTCGTGCAATGGGTGCGAGAGGACCGCCTCCGTGGCCATATCAGCGACTTGGTGAAGAAGCTGGAAGCCGAAAATGCACTCCGCATCGACGGCGAGCGCAAAATCGCCGAATACGCCAAAGAAATCGAGCGCCTCACCGCACTCCGTGCCGAAGTCGAGGCCAAGCTCCTCGTCGTCACCGAGGAACTGAACGCCACCCGCAATGACAGCGCCGCCCGCGGCATCACGCTGGCCCTCTTCCTCGCCGAGCGGGCGGAAATGCAGGGCAAGCTCGCCGTTTACGAATCCGCCGTTGGTAAGAGCAGCACCGCGCTCAAAGAGCATAACAGCGCCGTCGCCGCGCAGAACGACGCCATCGCCAAACAAAACGCCATGCTCAAAACCCTCACCTCCGAGCGTGATGCCGCCATCACCAAGCTCAACGCCCGCACCCAGGAATTCAACGAACTGGTCGAAAAGTACAACAAGCTCACCAAGAGCCGCTAAAGGGCATCCATCCACTTTGCAAAGTCCACCAGACTCCCGCGCCGCCATGATTCGCCATACCGTCGTCTTCCGCCTCAAGCACGCTCCTGGCTCCGATGCCGAGCGTGATTTCCTGCATGCAGCCTGCCTCCTGGCGGCTATTCCGGGAGTGCAGCGCTTTGAGTGCCTGCGGCAGGTCAGTCCGAAGAATGCCTTCACCTTCGGCCTCTCGATGGAGTTCGCCGATGCGGCAGCTTACTCAGGCTATAGCGATCATCCAGAGCACACCGCTTTTGTGCAGCAGCGCTGGCTACCAGAGGTGGAGGACTTCATGGAGATCGACTACGTGCCGCATGTGCCGTGAGGCAGGGCCTACGCACCAAATTGATGCGATTGTACGGCTGGAAATGAGGACAGGATTAACAAGATTTTCAGGATTATGCAGGATTAACGGCATGTAACTTGATAGCGGCTTAACATCAGCAAGGGCAGAGCTTTGAAATTGCCGCGACCACACCGAGTTACCCAGGATAAAATCCTGCATAATCCTGTAATCTTGTTAATCCTGTCATCTGCTTGATATGTTCCAGGTTCACTTCGCCATTTCATACGTAAGCCCTGGCCGTGAGGGGAGCTGCATCGTCGCAGATGGCTACTTCAGCGCCGCATACACGCGGTGCACATCATCGTGACCATCCAGTGCTTGGAGGAAGTTTGTGACCTCTTCACGCTGCTCATCGGTGATCTCAGGGTATTCCTTCGGCACGTAGGCCATTTCAGAGCTCGTGATCTGCCAACCCACCGCTTTGAGTGCCTTTGTCACCGCATCCAGGCTCGTCGTCGGAGTGAAAAAACGTGCCCCGATGTGTCCGGCGAATTCTTCGTCCTCGATCTCCATCGGCTCCACATTATCCGCCTCTGCCTCCAGTGCGGCGACTTCGATGTCCAGCGACTTATCCGCATGATGCGCCTCGATCTGGCCCACATGGTCAAACATCCACATCACCTTGCCCATGCTCCCCGCGCGGAAGAGCACCCGCACCTCGGAAGACGTGCGGTTATTGTTATCCGTGAGGCATTCCACGATCACAGGCACGCGGTGTGGAGTGAATCCTTCATAAATCACCGTCTCAAACTGCACCGCATCCGCACCCGTGCCGCTGCCTTTCGCGATCGCACGCTCGATGGTGTCCTTTTGAGACACTCTGCTTCCGGGCATTCACCAGCGCAGCGGCCAGTCGGGGATTGAACTCGGGATGAGCACCGCCCAATCGCACGGAGACCTGGATTTCACGCACCAGCTTGCCCACGATCTTGCCTTTTTGGTCTGCGGCGAGTTCACGCCATTTTTGTTTCCATTGTGCGCCCATGTGATGTGTCTCTCAGAGTGTAGTTGTAGTGAAAAGGGATCACCATAGAAGAAAGGCCCGCGTGGAATGCAAGGCTCACAGCAGCCCTTGAGAAGCACCGAGGCTCAAAAAACTCGGTTTTCCCGCTGGGGCGTTTTTCCCGATCCACATCCTTGACCATCTGCGCCCTGTCCGTCAGCATCGCGGGCCATGAAACGCCTATTCCTCACCGCCGCTGCTCTTTCCACGCTCGTCATGACCTCAGCGTCAGCGGGTGAAAACTACCTCGTTTACTTTGGGACCAATACGAATGCCAAAAATGGCTCCAAAGGCATCTACGTCGCTCGTTTCAACAGCAGCAGCGGTCAGCTCACTCAGCCAGAACTCGCCGCCGAGGCCGGAAATCCCGGTTTCTTGGCCATCCATCCCTCCAAAAAGTATCTTTTCGCCATCGGTGACGTCACTGGGCCAGATGGCAAAAAAGGCGGCGGCATCAGCTCCTTCACCATCGACTCTGGCAGCGGCCGACTCACGCTCATCAATCAATCCAGCGCTGTCGGCAATGGGCCCTGCCACGTCAATGTCGATGCCAGCGGGAAAATGGCCGCTTTGGCCAACTACGGCAGCGGCAGCGTCGCCTCCTACTCCATCAGTGCCGAGGGCAAGCTCAGTGAGCCCGCCAGCTTCATTCAGCATGAAGGCAGCAGCATCGACCCGAAGCGCCAAGCCGGCCCGCATGCCCACAGCGTCAATTTCAGCCCAGATAACCGCTTCGCCTTCGCCTGCGACCTCGGGCTCGACAAAGTGCTCATCTACAAAGTCGATCCTGCGAGCGGCAAACTCACGCCAAACGACCCCGCTTTTGCCAAAACGCCCGCAGGTGGTGGCCCGCGCCATCTCGCCTTTCACCCTAGTGGCAAATTCATCTTCGTGAACAACGAAATGGCCATGACGGAGACCGTCTTCGCCTATGACGCCGCCACAGGAGCCATGACCGAGATCGAGACCGTCTCCACGCTGCCAGAGGCAGATCGCGGCAAGCCCGGCTTCAGCACCGCAGAGACCCTGGCACATCCGAATGGCAAAAACGTCTATGTCTCCAATCGCACGCATGACACCATCGCCGTCTTCGCCTGTGATCCCACCACTGGGAAGCTCACCCTCCTCCAAAATGTGCCCGTCGAAGGCCAGATCCCGCGCAACATCTGCCTCGATCCCACCGGCAAATGGCTCATCGCTGCGCATCAAAACAGCGGCACCGCCGCCCTCTTCAAAGTGGACGCGGAAAGCGGCAAACTCACCTTCACCGGCACCAAAGTCGAAGTCCCCGGCAGCATCTGCGTGCGCTTCCTAGCCGTCGAGTAAAGCTCATGCGCTACCTTTCGCTCGTCCTTGCTCTGTTTCTCGGTGCATGCGCGGCCCCGATCCATCAGCCATTGGTGGAACGCCAACCGGGCACACTGCGCATGGTCACCTGGAATGTGAACTGGGGCGTATCTTTTCCAGATCGTGTCGCAGCGTTTTTGCGTGCCTCCCAGGCGGATGTCATTTGTTTGCAGGAGACGAATGCTGAGTGGGAGGCAACGTTGGCACAGCGCTTGAGCGATTTGTATCCGTTCCGCGTCTTTCGTGAATCCGAGGGGCGGATGGGTGGAGGGCTGGCCTTCCTTTCGCGCATCCGTGGCCGAGAGGTGTCCTATATTAGATCCACGACTGGGTGGTTCGATGCCTGGATCATGTCTTTCCATCATGCGGGGCGTTTGGTGCCCGTGCTCAACGTCCATTTGCGACCACCTGTCAGTGAATCTGGCAGTGCTGTCACAGGCTATGTGACGACAAACGATGACCGCGAAGCAGAAATCATCCGCTTTGCGAAGCATCTCGATCCAAATCAGCCCAACATCGTATGCGGGGACTTTAACGAGTCACCACGCGGGCTCGCGGTGCAATGGCTGGAGAAGCGTGGCATGCTCAATGTGCTTTCCCAGTTCGATTCACGCTCCCCGACTTGGGAGTGGCCGACATCCATCCTCACACTACGCCGCCGCATGGATCATGTGATGGTGCAGTCACACGCATGGCGCTGCCAGAACGCACAAGTCGTGCGCATCCCTGCTTCGGATCATTTTCCGGTCGTCGTGGACTTAGCGCTGCCCGGAGCATAGCTGGGCGCTATTTTGACTTGGTGCGGGCTTCTAGCGTCTTGGTGAGGGCCGTGACGGCATCGTGCGCAGCGGCCTCATAGTGCTGGCGGAGCATTTTGGGATTGGCGGCGTATTCTTCGATCTTGGCGTATTGATTTTTCGCCATCGTTTCATTCGAGTGAATGAGCTTCAGCACCTTTTTGGGGTCATTGCTCTGGAAATAGGTCTCCACGTAAACCACGGGCGAGTGTGTGTTGCCGAAATTCTTCTGCAAACCATGGCGAACGACGGTGGAGACGAGCTTCCATGGGGCAGCGGGATTGTCCGTCAGGCGGGTTTGGAAGAAGGGCACCGTTTTGAGAGATGTCGCGAGCTCTTTGCTCACCATTTGATTCACATCGGTAGGCACTGTTTGAGCGATGACGTCGGAGACGGGCTTATGCTGGTTACTTTTGACCTTTTCGGCGGCTCCCACGACTGTCGCCGCGATCACGCCACCGATGATGCCGCCTGCAAAGCCGCTCATGAAGCCGATGGTGCCTGCGGATGCATTCGAGGTGAAGGTGGGCTGCATGTAGGCTTTTTCATTCTGTGCGGTGGCCGGCAGATGAATGGAGGTCATCTGCTCCCGTTGCTTTTTGCTCAATCCAGCGCAGCTGATGAGGTGTGCGCAGGTCGTGATGGTGATGAAGAGGCGGCTGAATTTTTTCATGCGCCTGCTTTCAATCAAAAATCACTTCTCATGACAAGCGCAAAGGTGAGGGCGGCGTGCCTTGGCAGTAAAGGTTCGTGGAAAAGTAAAACTTCCCCCTCGCGGCGGCGTTTGGTAAAACTACACCGCCATGAATACGCTCCTCACTCCTGCCCCTGCCTCCAGCCGCCGCCGATTCCTCTCCCGTAGTGCCCAGGTGGCTACGGCGGGGCTTTTTGGTCGTGCTTTTGCTGAAACTGCACCTGCTGCTGCTGGGTTGCCCTCCGAGACACTGGTCACGCAGCTCTACAAAACACTCGATGACACCCAAAAGGCCGCCATCTGCCTGCCCTGGAGTGATTCCCGCCGCCAGAAGGTGGATAACAACTGGCACATCGTGAAGCAGCCCATCCGTGATGTGCTCAAAGCGGACCAGCAGGCCATGGTGCGTGAGATTTTCGACAAACTGCACAGCGATGAGTACAAGACAGAGGTGTGGAAGCAGTTCGATCACGATAACAAAGGCGATGGCGGCTTCGGCAGTGCCTCGATCGCACTCTTTGGTGAGCCGGGGACGAATCAGTTCGAGTTCGTGCTCACAGGCCGCCACTGCACCCGCCGCTGTGATGGAGATAGCGAGCGCGGAGCGGCTCTGGGCGGCCCCATCTTCTACGGACACGCCGCAGGCAGCTTCAATGAGAAGCCGGACCACGCGGGCAATGTCTATTGGTACCAAGCCAAGCGTGCGAACGAGGTCTTCGCCGCGCTGGATGGTAAGCAGCGTGAAAAAGCCCTGCTCGACTCCTCCCGCCAGGAAAAGGGCAATCTCACCGTCGAGCTCACGGGCAAGACCAGTGGCCTGGAGGGCCTACGCCTCGCGGACATGACAGCGGATCAAAAGGGCCTCGTTCGTGGTGTGCTCTCCGATCTGCTGAAACCCTTCCGCAAGCATGATGCCGATGAGGCGATGCAGTACATCGAAGCCGCTGGCATCGACAATCTGCACATGGCCTTCTTCAAAAAAGGCGACCTCGGCAACGACGGCGTGTGGGATGTCTGGCAGATCGAAGGGCCGAATATGGTCTGGTTCTTCCGTGGGGCACCCCACGTCCACTGCTGGGCCCACATCCGCGACAAAGCGGCCGCGTAAGTTCATCTACGGTAGCGCACCAGCATGGGGTGCTTCACCTGCATGGCACAAAACTCACAGCAGCGAGCTCTGGAGCGACGCTTGCTCTTTCCACGGCATCGGCGACACTCGGCGCTCTTTTTCCCCCGGCTCCCCGCATGTCTTTCGAACTCCTCGCCACTGATCCCACGTCTCTCGCACGCCGTGGGCGGCTGACGACGCCGCATGGCGTGGTGGAGACACCCATTTTTATGCCGGTAGGCACGCAGGGCACGGTGAAGGGGGTGCACCCGGATGAGCTACGGGCGCTGAACTCCCAGATCATCCTGGGAAATACCTACCACCTCTTTGTACGGCCTGGGATGGAGATCATGCAGGCGGCGGGCGGCCTGCATGCCTTCTCCAACTGGGACCGACCCATTTTGACAGATAGCGGCGGCTTCCAGGTCTTCTCACTGGCGAAACTGCGCAAAATCAAAGAAGAGGGCGTTCACTTCCAAAACCACCTCGATGGCACGCCGATGTTCATCGGGCCGGAAACGAGCATGGAGATCCAGGCGACGCTAGGATCGGACATCGCGATGCTTTTTGACGAATGCACGCCTTACCCCTGCGAGGCCAAGGAGGCCGAAAAAAGCCTCGATTTGACCCTCCGGTGGGCCAAGCGCTGCCGGACCTGGATTGACCAAAATCGGCCGCAAACCGGCGGCGGGGCGCAGCAGCACTTCGGCATCGTACAGGGCAGTGTGTATGAGGATTTGCGCAAAAAATCCGCCCGTGAGCTGGTGGCGATGGGTTTTGATGGTTACGCCATCGGGGGGCTCAGTGTGGGCGAGCCGGAGGAGGACATGATGCGCATCGCCGAGTGGGTGACACCGCTGCTCCCGGCGGATCAGGCCCGCTATGCGATGGGCCTGGGCACGCCGCCGCAGGTGGTGGAGCTGATCGCACGCGGGATCGACATGTTTGACTGTGTTTTGCCCACGCGGCTGGCGCGGAATGGCACCGCCTTCACCCATGAGGGCATGATGAACCTGCGGAATGCCTGCTATGCGAAGGATTTCCGTGACCTAGCCGAGGACACGCATCCCCTGTGCCGGGGCTTTTCCAGGGCCTATATCCGGCATCTCGTGCAGGCTCAGGAGATCATGGGTTTGCGGTTGATTTCTCTGCATAACCTGCATTTCTACGCGTCCCTCACGTCCAGGGCACGTCAAGCGATCGAACAGGGTTGTTTCGCCGAGTTTCGGGCGGAGGTCCGTGCCCGTTACAAAACCTCCTCAGCCTCCGACCTTTCTTCATGACAGTCCAGACCCTCTCGCATGCCCTTTTCTTCGCACAGGCTCCTGCTAGCCCGGCACCAGGGGGTGGACTTTTTGGCAATCCATTGACCATGATGGTCCTCATGATCGTGATGATGTACTTCATCGCCATCCGTCCGCAGCAGAAGCGGATGAAGGAGCACCAAGCGCTCGTCGCCAGTGCGAAGGTGGGCGACCACGTCGTCATGGAATGCGGCGTGCATGGCATCATCACCAGCCTCAAAGAGCGCACCGTCATGGTCCGCATCGCCGATAACGTCAAAGTCGAGTACGAGCGCACCAAGATCGCCGCCGTGACGAAAAAATCCGACGTCGTCGAGGCCTGATTCCCGCCCCGTATTGCTCCTACCATCCTTTTAGCTTTTCCCAGCCCCCACCATGCAAGCCTACCTCACCTTCATCCTCGGCACTATCATCCTGTTATTGCTGATCGTTTACGTCGGCACTGCCGTGCAGAAGACCAAGCGCCTCATCGGCACCCTGCTCGTCGCTCTGACGGCCTTTTCCTCCATCCTCAGTGTGAAGCAGCTCGGTATCCCGCTCGGGATTGACCTCCAGGGCGGCTCGGAGTTCATCGTCGAGATCATGCCCGGCAAATCGGACGACGGCACGGAAAAACCTGTCACTTCGGAGTCCGTCCAGCAGGCCATCAAGATCCTGGAAAAGCGTCTCAATCCAGACGGCCAAAAGGACCTCACCATGCAGCCACAGGGTGAAAACCGCATCGTCATCCAGATGCCTGGCGTCACACCCGCAGAGATCGACAATGTGCGCAAACTCATCCAGCAGGTCGCTCACCTGGAGTTCCGCATGGTGCATGTCCAGCAGGGCTATGACCAGAAGCTCGCTGAACTGAAGAGCACCTCTGGAGTGCGAGATCCTTCCTACATCCTTTTGAAGCAGAAACCCGAGATCGACAAAAAAGGCGTCGAGACTCCGCAGGATGACATCGTCGTGAAGCGCCGCACCGAATTCGAAGGCAAGCACGTCAGCAAAGCCGGTGCCATGTACGATGCCCAGGGCTGGTCTGTGATGCTCGCACTCAATAGTGAAGGTGCCGCCCTCTTCGATGGCGTCGCGCAGAGCAATCAGGGCAACCGCATGGCCATCATCGTCGATGATGTCGTTATCTCTGCTCCAGTGCTCAAAGAGCGTCACTACGGTGGCACCGCCGTCATCAATGGGAACTTCAGCCAGGAGGAGGCCTTTGCCCTCTCCACCATGCTGAACAATCCCATGGAAAACCCGCTCGTCATCGCCTCCGAGAGCAGCGTCTCCTCCGCCTATGGTGCGACCAGCATCAGCCAGGGCAAGTGGGTAGGCATCGCCGCTCTGGCGCTGACCACGCTCTTCATGGTCTTCATTTACCGTCTCGCGGGCCTCGTGGCCATCGCCGGCCTCATCATCAACATGTGCATCCTCTTTGGAGCGATGGCCATCTTCCAGTTCACACTCACCATGCCCGGTATCGCCGGTTTGGTGCTCACCATCGGTATGGCCGTCGATGCGAATGTGCTCATCTATGAGCGCCTACGAGAGGAAATGGAAGACGGCAAGACACTCGCGGGTGCCCTGGATGCCGCGTATGAAAAAGCCTTCTCCGCCATCGCGGACTCGAACATCACCACCCTCATCGCCGCTGTCATCCTCTTCGTCATCTCCGGTGGTCTGGTGAAAGGCTTCGCCGTCACTCTGATGATCGGTCTGATCTCCTCCATGATCGGTGCACTCATCGTCACCCGCGTCATTTTCATGTGGGTCATCGACAAAGGCATCCTCACCACGCTGAAGACCACCCGCATCATCCCGGACAAGGTGTGGGACATCCTCAGCACCGCGCCCAAGTTCATCATCGCCTCCCTCGTCGTCACCGCCATTTCCTTTGGTACACTCTTCTACAAGGGTAAGGACAGCCTCGGCATCGACTTCCGTGGTGGTGGCCGTGTGGATGTCGTCTTCAAAGCCGGTCAGGAAGCTACTGAAAGCGAGCTGAACGACCTCGTCACCCCGCTGAAGCTCTCCGATGGCAAAGCGATCGGTGGATTCACCGCCCAGCTCAAATCTGACCCCGCCACCGGCGGTAAACTCGCCAGCATCCGCTGCGAGCAGGACAGCGCCATCACCATCGACGCTGCCGTCAAAGCCAAGTGGAAAGACGTCAGCACCAGCATCTCCACCGTCGGCAGTGTCTTGGGTGAGGAGTCCATGTACTCGTCCCTTTGGGCATTGGCCGTGGCCCTCGTTGCCATCTTCCTCTACCTGCTTGTGCGTTATGAGTTCGCCTTCGCCCTCGCGGCCATCGTCGCCCTCTTCCATGACGTGCTCATGGTGCCCGGCTTGATCGTCCTCTTCGGCCAGCAGCTCAGCATCATCCACGTCGGCGCGCTGCTCACCATCGCGGGTTACTCCATCAATGACACCATCGTCGTCTTCGACCGCATCCGCGAGACCATCCAGCGCGGCGGTGCAGGCTCCCTGCGTGATCTCATGAACGAGGCCATCTGCAAGACGCTGTCCCGTACCCTCCTTACTGGTCCCACAGCCCTCGCACCCATGATCGTGCTCCTCTTCCTGGGGAATCCCTCCATGCTCGAGTTCGCGCTGCCCATCACCATCGGTGTGCTGCTCGGTACCTACTCCTCCATCTTCATCGCCAGCCCGCTCGTGCTCTGGTATGCGAAGAAGACTGGCACCAGCCTGAAGCGCCAGGTGCTCGATGCCCAGATCGAGCAAATGAAGGCCGAGCAAGCCATCGCTGCTGCCAAAGCAGCCGGCGAGCGTGCCTGATCCGCCTTACTTCAGCTCTAAAACACCTCTCGCATCCGTCTGATCCCCGCTGGTCAGACGGATGCTTTATTTTCCGGCGGAAGATAGGCTGTGAGGGCCGCCGCGAGCTGTGTGACCTGCTGCGTCGAATGTGCCGCGCTCAGAGAGATGCGCAGGCGGGCACTGCCACGAGCCACGGTGGGAAAACGGATCGCTGGGACCAAAAAACCTGCCGCTAGCAGCGCAGCGCTCGATTTCAGCGCCAGAGACTCTGCACCCAAAATGAGCGGTAAAATGGCCGCAGGTCGTGCAGGGGCCGAAATCGCCGTTTGGAGGCTGGAGACATGATTTTGCAGTTTTTGGCGCCTAGCATCTCCATCATCACTCGCGACATGGGCGAGCATCCGTGCCGCTGCATGGGCCAGAAACGGCGGTGGTGCCGTGGAGTAGATAAAACTGCGAGCTCGGTTGATGAGAAGGTCGATGACCACACGCGAAGCGGCGAGGTAGCCACCGCTGAGGCCCAGTGCCTTGCTCAGTGTGCCCATGTGCAGCTCCACGCGGCCCTCCAGGCCTAGCTGAGCCGCCAGTCCCCTGCCCTGTGGGCCCAGGACACCCACCGCATGCGCCTCATCCAGCAGCAGCCAGGCACCGTGCTGTTCCTTTAGCTCAATGATTTCCCGCAGCGCCGCTGCATCACCATCCATGCTGAAAATGGACTCCGTGACGATCAAAACACGTCCAGAGGCCGTGGCCAGCAGGCGAGCGAGCTTTTCGACATGATTATGCGGAAAGACACGAATCGTCGCACCGCTCAGCCTTGCTGCATCGACTAGGCTGGCGTGGCAAAGCTTATCCAGGATGATCGTATCCCCACGGCTCAGGAGTGCGGGGATGACCCCTAGCGCCACCGCATAACCACTGCTGAAACTCAGCGCCGCCTGGGTGCCCTTAAAAGCCGCCAAGGCCTCCTCCAGCTCCGTGTGAGCACGCTGAGTGCCGCAGACTAACCGTGAGGCACCACTGCCACCGCTGTGCTTCGCCAGCCCATCTTCCAAGGCCGCATGCAGCACCTCTGAGCCTGCGAGGCCGAGATAGTCGTTCGAGGAGAAATTCACCACCAGGCGCCCATCACGCATCACTTGCTGCTCCTCACCGGCATCGAGCGTGCGTAGCTCACGCCAGAGATCCTGCGCACGCAGGTCATCGAGTTCAGATTGCAGGCTCCAGTCACGCATGATGGATCACTCTTTGAGCCTGCGCTCGACGACTTCATCTTTTTCCATGCCGAGTGCGCGGGCTTTTTCGTAGTGCCGCTTCGCGAGCTCGATGGCCGGCGGGCGCTGATCGAGCATCATCAGCGCCAGATTGAAGTGCGCAGCGCCATAATCCGGCTTCAAAGTGAGTGCTTTTTGCAGCTCTGCCTGTGCGGCATCTGCCCATCCGAGATTTTTCGCAGCGATGGCCAGGTAATTGTGCGCACGGGCATCCTCTGGCTCCTCATTCACCGCCCGTGCCAGCGCAGAGATGGCAAGATACGTATCGCCCGCCTCTAGGCGCAGCAGACCGAGCGCGAGCCACGAGCTAGCGAGCTCTGGATTGCTCTGCACGGACTTCTCAAAGCACTGCACGGCTTTTTTCATGTCACCGGCTTGTTGCTCCACCGCACCCAGATTGGCCCACACCAGCGCATTCTGCGGATCGAGATCGATCATCTCCTGGTAGGCCTTCCGGGCGGTGGCCCAGTCTTTTTTCGAGAAGGCGGTGGCCGCACGTTGATTGAGCACTTTGGTCAGTGGCGGCAGCTCACCGACTTTTTCGACGGCGGCTGGATTGAGTGGTGCGGCGGCGTCTTGGGCAGACAGCGCAGTAGCGCAGAGGAGGAGGCAGAGGATGAGCTTCATTTTGCGGTATGATGCCCAGAATGTGCCATCTGGAAAACTTCTTGCACATGGAACGTAGAGTCGGATTGTTCGACCGAACAAGAACAACATCACCCTTCCCTATTATGATGCCTCGACAACGCGAAGCCCAGCTCACTGCTCGCCAGCAAGAGCTGCTCGATTATCTCCGCAGCTACCAGCGCTCGGAAGGCGTGATGCCCTCCACGCGTGACATTCAGAAACATTTCGGTTTTTCCAGCCAGACGGCGGCCATGAGCCACCTGCGTGCACTGGAGAAAAAAGGCGTCATCCAGCGCCATGCGCATAAAGCACGCGCCGTGGTCTTCCCAGAGGATCTCGACCGCGCAGAGATCATCGACATTCCCGTATTTGGCACCATCCCGGCGGGGATGCCCAGTGATGTGGCCCAGCATGCAGATGGCTGCATTTCGGTGGATGTGAATACGCTCGGCATCCCACGTACATCGAAGAGCTTTGCTCTCAAAGTGCGGGGAGACAGCATGATCGAAGCGCACATTTGCAGCGGCGATTTTGTGATTTTGGAGATCCGTGAGCCCCGTGAAAAAGACATCGTCGCCGCCCTCATCGACGGCGAGACCACGCTGAAGCGCTACCTCATCAGCAATGGCCAGCCCTTCCTCAAAGCTGAAAATGAGCGCTATCCAGACCTGCTCCCTGCCCAGGAGCTACTCATCCAGGGCGTGATGGTCGGCATGATCCGCCATTTCCGTCGAGACTGAGCCACCTACACCGTGCTGTGGTGAATAGAGAAAATGCCACCTAGCAGAGGCGGAGAGGCCCAGAGCCGCTCTGGCGCTAGGTGCCCTGCTCCAACCAGCGCAAATTTTAGCGAATAATTATGGCATTCGGATTGGGTATCCGTTATTTAGGATGTCTTAAAGATGACCGCCCCTGCGGTCTTCCTGCCATTTTGCCCTCCCGCTATGCCTTCGGCGAAAAAAAGTACGCGCTCTGCCACCAACCGCTCCTTCCGCACGCGGAAAGGTGCTGCTGTGCCGCACATCATCGACTACGAGCCCGAGTCGCCCATCATCCGTGCCCAGGAGGCAGAGGCAGCGAAGCGCCGCGGCTTTCGTAATGCCGTCTGGCTCATCGTCATCATCGGAGCCATCGCTTTGGGCAAAGTCGTCTGGGAGGAAGCCTTCGAAAAAAATGCTCAGTTCCTCCTCCGCCAACTGGTCGTGAATACAGAGGGTCCTCTCTCCGTGCCGCGCATCGTCCGTGCCACAGCGCTCACTCTGGACACGAATCTACTCACCCTGAACATCCGTGATGTCCGCGCTCGATTAGAAAGGCTGCCCCAGGTCAAAAATGTGCGCATCCACCGCGACTACAATGGCCGCCTCACCCTGGATGTCACCCAGCGCATCCCCGTCGCATGGCTGGAATGTGCGAAGCTCAAATACTACGCTGCACGCAGCGGCGCGGGCTGCCTGCTCGATGCGGAGGGCGTGCCCATGCCCTGCGAGGTCATCACCAAAGACTTCCTCAGTCTGCCCACCATCCGCTTTGATGGCCTCAGCCAGGCCTTTTACGGCTCCCCCATCCCGAATGCCCAGGTCCACACCGCACTGAGCCTCCTCAAAGAGCTCAATACCCGTGCCGAGACCAATGATGAAGCCGTAAAGCTCATCATCGTGCCGAATGCATGGTCCATGGAGGCCCACTTCGCCACCGCAGAGAGCAAAGTCATCACCTTCGGCGCAGACGATCTGGAGCAGCAGCTCGAGCGCTACGAGCGCGTGCTCCACAGCACCCGCACACGCCAGTGGAAGCTCGCCACACTCAATCTCATCCCCGCAGGCAACACACCTGTCACTTTTCACGGCACCCCAGACCTCGCCGGAATCACGCTCACGGAGCATACCGTCACACCCTCCAAATAAATCGCCATGGCCAAGAGCAACATCTACGCTGGACTCGAAATCGGGACGCACAAAATCTGCGTCGTCGTCGGTGAAGCAAAAAAAGACGGGGCCATCAAAATCCTCGGCGTCGGCCAGGCCCCTTCACGCGGCGTGCGCAAAGGCGAGATCGTCGATTTTGAAACCGTGCAGACCTGCCTCAACGACGCCCTCGTCCGTGCAGAAGACCGCAGCGATGTCATGATCCGCAATGTCTTCCTCGGCGTCAGCGGTGCCCACATCGAAAGCCTCAACAACCGCGGTTGCCACCGCCTCCCCGACGACCAGACCGAGATCACCGAGGACGATGTCGAAGAGGCCAAAGAAATCGCCCGCAACGTCAGCATCCCGCAGCAAAACGTCTTCCTCCACAGCGTCACCCGCCAATACATCGTCGATGGCGTGGAAGGCGTGCGCCAGCCCATCGGCCGAGAAGGCCGCGTGCTCGAAGCGGACTACCACATCATCCATGGCATCCGTGGCCGCATCCAGAATGCCATCCGCTGTGTGCGTGAGATTCCGCTCGAAGTCGAAGACGTCGTCTTCTGCCCCGTCGCCGCCGCACAGGTCGTCCTCACCCGTGAGGCGAAGGCCCAGGGAGCTCTCATGCTCGACTTCGGCGCAGGCACCTGCGATTACGTGCTTTATGAAGACGGCATGATCACCGCCTCTGGCTGTGTCCCCCTCGGTGGCGACCACATCACCAATGACATCGCGATGGCGCTGGAGATCCCCAATGGCCGCGCAGAGCGCCTCAAAGTCGAAGAAGGCAGCGTCGATTACCAAGACATCGACCCTGATGAAATGATCAACATCGAAGACGATACCGGCCTCATCCTCGGCGAGGTGTCCCGCGCCGTGCTCAATGAAGTCATGTATCTCCGCACCCAGGAGATCCTGGAGACCGTGAAGCTGAAATGTGAAGACCACCTCGGTCGCCTCGGAGCCGGCGTCTTCCTCACGGGCGGCGTCAGCCTCATGAAAGGCATCGAAAACGTCGCGCATGAGGTCTTTGGCCGCAAAATCACCCGCGCAGGCTCTGCACCCGTCAGTGGCATCAGCTCCACCTTTGAAAACCCGCAGTTCTCTGCCCCCATCGGCCTCATCCGCTACGCCCAGATCCTCGACAGCGAGAAACCTTATCTCTCCCCGCTCAAAAGGCTCGGTCGCAGAATGCAGGAGCTGCTTTCCTCTGTCGCACTATGATGGTGCGGTGCCCTTTGGCGTTTTGGAAGTGATCCATCTCACCCGCGGATCGGTGGGCCATACCACACGTAGCACATCAGGTAGATGATGATGCCAGTGACGGAGACATAGAGCCACACGGGCACGGTCCATTTCGCGAGGCGCTTATGCTTATCAAAACGGTGCCGCAGGGCCGGTAGCACCGTCATGATGATCATCGGCAGGTTCAGCACCGCCAGTGGGATATGCGTGATCAGCAGAGCTAAGTAGATCATGCGCACGGTGCCAGTGCCAGCGAAGCGCACATGACCGACCGTGAAGTGATAGTACAAGTAACAACCGAGAAAAGCGGCAGAGAATGCCAGCGCGATGATCATGCTAGCCACATGCGCTTTGCGCTGGCCGATTTTGATCATCGTCAGTCCCAGCAGGATGTGCAGCAGGGCACAGGCATTGAAGATGGTGTAGAGCTTTGGCAGTTCGGTGACGGTCATAGCGCAGAGATCAGAGGTGTTGCGTTCTAGGTCTTATTTCACTTTGCCATCCCGCAGGTCAATGAGGTAGCGCAGCGTCTGGCGGATGTGCTGCTGCCAGTACTTCGCAGTGGCGGGGTCTTGGTTTTGCACGTCTTCCAGACCACGCACATGGCCCTGGTGATCGACGATGGCGATGCGCAGATCGTGCATGTATTTGTCATCAGGCCCGAGGCGCTGATTCTCTGGAATGTCCTCCACTGGGCGGAAGCCGAACTGGCGTGTCATGTAATTGCGCACCTTGGTCTTGTCGCCATTGAGGAACCACCAGCGTGCGTCATCCGGGATTTGGAAGCCTTTGGCGAACTTGGTGAGCTGCTCGGGCGTGTCCTCCGTATCGAGTGTGAAGGAAAGGAAGTGCACCTCAGGATTGGAGGCGAATTCATCATGCAGCTCCTTCATCTGCGCGGTGATGGCGGAGCAGCCACGTGAGCAGCGAGTGAAGACCCACGAGGCGACGAGGATTTTCCCCCGCAGCTCGGCGAGGTGGACAATTTTCCCACTACGCTCGGTGAGCTCCAGATCATCGGTCAGGCGGCTCATGATGGCTGGGCGGGCAGCTTGGCCAGCAGACTCGGCTTTCACACGGTCCATCTCCTGCCGCTGGCGGAAGATGAGCCAGTTGTAGAACACCACGATGCCTAAAGTGATGATGATGATCGGAATCCAGATGGACCAGGGATTCAGCGGGGCTTTCGGAGCAGGTTCAGGGGCGGACATGGCAGTTGCAGGAGAGAAAAAGGGTCAGAGCACAGTTTTTTCATCGCTTCCATGCCAGCACGGTCACGATGAGGATGAGCGGTAGATACATCAGAGTGCAGAAAAAGAGCTTTCTCGCGGTGGGTCGCTCTGGCATGCGATTGAAGCGTAGCGCAAGCCAACTGAGCCATCCACTGAGGAGCAACGCTGGCGGCAAAAACCACCACGCATGCGCTACGCCGCTATACACGGGATAAAGCATCAGCAGCATCGTCGCGAAGGCATAGGCCAGCGCATGGCGGGAGGTACGCACACCGTGCTCGTCCTCATTGGCCAGCATGACGAAGCCGCCTTTGCGGTACTCATCACGGTACATCCAGTTGATCGCCAAAAAGTGCGGTAGTTGCCAAAGAAAGAGCAGAACGAAGAGGTAGATCGCTCCTGGCTCCAGCATGAGCTGCCAGCGGAAGTAAGGCGCAGGCCCCACGGCAGCACCGGCAGCGCCCGCCCAGCCGATGAGGGGTGGCAAAGCGCCTGAGACAGCACCTACGAGCGTATTGGACGGGCTTTGGCGCTTCAGCGGTGTGTAGATGAAGAGGTACACGGCCAGTGTCAGAGCTGTGAGGGCCGCAGACTCCACATTCACGCGGTGGACCAGGTGAATGAGCGCTACCGCACTCAGCAGCCATCCCAGGCCAAAGGCCGTGGATGGACTCACGCGGCCAGAGGGCAGCGGGCGATCTGCCGTGCGCTGCATGCGGCTATCCGGCTCGATTTCCATGAGCTGATTAAACACCGCCGCACCAAAAGCCGCCAGCGTGCTGCCGATGAGTGTGTGGATCATGAGCCAAACATCCAGCGGCCGGTCAGCACGCAGCCAGAATCCCACGAAGGTGGTCACAATGACCAGCGCACTGAGGCGGAATTTCGTGAGGGTGAGCAGATCGCGGGCAGACATACAGTTGGGGGGCGGAGACTAGGCCGTGTTTAGAATACTGAAACGGCAAATTTGCATGGCTGCGATGCTCCGGCCCGAAAGTGGAAGGAAACCGTCGCTCATCTACGGTGCAGGCCGCCGCAGATGGCGCAAAGCGGCGTCCTGCATGAACTCGATGGCCTCGGCGGTATTGGAGTGACCCGCTAGGACATCGGCATGGATGTTTTTGGGCACACGGAGGGCATTGTAGGCGGCGTACACGCTGGTGGGAGGGCAGGTGGTGTCGATGTAGCCTACGGTGAGGGCAGCACCTTGGCATTTCGCCTGCGTGGCGAAATTCACACAGTCAAAGTAGCGTGAGGTCTGGAGCGCAGCGGCGTCTGGCTTTCCATCTGGGCCCAGGGGCACGATTTTCGGCCAGCCGCTGATGCGTCTAGCCTGGCTGCCGGTGTGATCGCAGCCAGCGGGCACGCCAGCACAGATGAAGGTGACACGCTCATCGAGCCCGGCAGCCGCGAGTGCCTGGAATCCGCCCTGACTGCTACCATAGACGATGAGAGTGCGTCCATCCCACTCCGGCCGCGCTGTGAGGAAGTCGATCGCACGGATGAGGCGCAGGAACATGCCTTTGAAGTAGCAGCTCTCGCGGTCTTTGTTGCCGATGGCGCGGTAGTCACGCAGCTCGCCCGCGCTCAGGGCATCGTAAAACGCTTGTGGTTTGCCGTTCGGGATGCCGTGGGCGTTGATGTCCATCGCGAGCATGCCGTCGGCTTTTTTTAGCACCCAACTGGCGCATCCTTGGTTGGCGCTTCGCACGCCTGCGCCGTGGACGAGTAGGATCGCGGGCTGGGATTTTGGCGCAGCGGTGGGCAGCTTCGCAAAATAGCCGGAGACGGGTTTTCCACCTGCGCAGTCGATTTGCACATCGAAGAGCTCGGTGCCCTTGAAGGACGAGGGTAGGGACTTGAGCACGGATATGGCCGGTACGGCGGCTAGGGCGGCTTTTTGGGCCTTCCAGAAGGCATCGAAGTCCTCTGGCACGGGCATGCTGGGCTGGATTTTCAGCGGATCAAAGGCTGCAGAGGCCAGCGCGGTGGCTTTGCCGCTGGTGACGCGGAGTTGGAGAAAGCCCGCAGACTCCCGTGTGCCGGTGAGGGCCAACTTGCCGCCATGGAGGGTGATTTTCTTCGCAGGCTGTGGATGCAGGCCATCTTCGCTGAAGATGCAGGTGAGCTCGGCAGGCTGCGAGGCCTCAATCGTGAAGGTAGCGGCCTCTCCGGCCTTATAAATAGCATCGGGGCGATCCGTGCTGACTTTCAGCGTGAGCGCCGGAGCAGCTTTTGCGGGTGTGTCAGTCTTCTGGGCTAGAAGTGGTCCGGTCGTGGCCAATATTGCCACAAGGAGGAAGGCGCGGTGTTTCATGATGGTTGAGGCTTTGAAATAAAAAGCGATCTCATTCCACAGGCTGGCCCACGGTGGCGGGCTCTGCTTTTTCCTGCGGCAGCAGTAGCGCGATGAGAGCAGCCGGGATGAAAAGGAAGCTGGCCGCGAGCATGGCGGAGCGCACATCTGGGATGGTTTGATACACGCCAAAGAACACCGTGCCTGCTGCGGCGATGATGCGGCCAAAATTATAGCAGAATCCCGCGCCCGTGGTGCGCAGCAGCACCGGGAAGAGTGGCGGCAGGCACATGGTGAAGAGACCAAACACGCCCTGACACACGCCGATGAGGCCAAAGAGCCACATCGTTTCATTCAGCGACCAATCACCTTTAAAAGTGACGAACATGACGCCGAAATAAGCCAGCAGCATGAGCGAGATGGTGCGGCGGTAGCCCATGAGCTTCGCTAGGCCGCCCGCGACGAAATTCCCGAGGATCGAACCGAACATGATCCACATCAGCGCAGCTCCGAGAGCACCTGCCTGACCCACTTTATCCATCGCGATGACCTCCGGCAGTTGTTTGACCACTTTGGCCTGCCAGAAGAGGAAGGCCCAGTGCGCGGTGAGTGATACGCCGCAGATGATGAGCACTCGCCATGTCGTGCTGCGCACTGCGGGCCC